>JARGOI010000308.1 GCA_029212275.1 Thalassolituus sp. | reverse complement strand
TTTTGGCAACAAGCGGTGGTGACGGCGACACTTTGTAACGAGTTAGCACGTACGATTGCCACTAATAAGCGTCCTGACGTTGGCTTGGCCTATTTGTGCGGTTTACTGCATAACTTTGGCTATTTGATTTTGGGTCATGTGTTTCCACCACAATTTGAGCTGGTAAATCGCTACATCGAAGCCAATCCTCACATCGGACGTCATCAACTGGAGATGTACTTACTTGGCATTACCCGAGAGCAATGTGCTGCAGCCTTGTTAAAGCAATGGGGCATGCCTGCAGAGTTGATTATAGCAACGCGCTATCAGCACCACGAACACCTGAATATGAGCAACGATGATGCAAATTTAAAATACGCTCAATTATTGTATGTGGCGACGCGATTACTGCGCCAACGCGGGTTTGGTGATGGCCCAAATCAAGCAATCGATGCCAACGTTTGGCAAGCGCTAGGGTTAGATGAGGTTTTGGCACAAAGTATTACCGATGAGACGCTAAATCGCTTAGAGGATTTGAATGTGCAAGTCAGCGTGCTCAACCAAGCGACCAGTCGTTAAGGCCTCCTAGAAGTCTTCACCGCAACATAAACCCTAGCGAGCGGGCAAGGCTGCTTGCGCCTCAGAGAGCCAACGTTGCATGATGGGTAAGCTCCACAGCCTAATTAATTCGCGCAAATCATCAAGACTCAAAGACCGCGTACTGTTATCTAAAAAATTGGTCGATTGCACTCGAATACTCTGGCGCCATTGCTGAGGCGGCTTCCATAATTCGAGATCATTTAACAGCATGGTATAAGACGCGCCTCGAGCTTCTGTCAGCCAATGCGAAAACTGCATCGCTTCATCTAAGGCAATGATATAGGTGGAACGTTCTATCGATGGTATCTCTGTTGCGACACACGTGGACGCAGATTCCAGACACGCTTGTTCGAGATCGCGCTGGCGTGCCAATAAGGGGTGTTGCAGGGTCTCCAGTAATTGCTGACGTTCGGCCACAGAATAGCGATCGAGTATTGCTAGCCATTGATTCTCTATACGCGCTGGATGCCATGCGCGTAGCGATTTGTTTAAGCCCCTCAGAGCAGAATCAGACAGGGATACCTTGGTAATCTCTGACTGCACAAAATCAATAACCTGATAAGCCGTCCCGGTCATGCCAGACAAACGTAAAATGCTTTGTGAAACATTTTCATTAACCGTCTCAGCAAAGCAGCACTGACTTGCCAACAAAATCGCTGCGATAACAAAACGTTTGGAGAGATTCAAATAGGGTTCCTTAATCTCGTTCAAAAAATGATCATATTCACAACACGTTATTTAAGATGTTTTATTAGCCCCTGAAACCATAACACCTTACTCAGATCGCCTTGAACTGTGATGGTCTTATTTTGAATACCACTCATAAAGGCATTGCCATCTTGTGACGATATAATATTGGTTGCCGTTGCGGCATCGACAAAACCGATGGTAAAAGTTGGGTTAGCAATCGAATGCCCGTGACTGGTGACTTTGCCAGCACAAATAGAAAACGAGCGCACAACAGACATATCGTTAGTTTGAATTTGAAACGTAACATCTTCTTCGGCGAGTCGATCACGAAAATCCGAATTTTTGCGTGCAGCGCGTTTCATCAATACTGCCAAAAGCCATAACATCAGACGAAACTTCATGGTGTCTATTTGTCCTTGTTCGCAAACACCGCAGTGTTTTTTAATTCGGGCATGCACTGCAAAATGCCATCGAGACCTAAACGGCGGAGGTGCAGGCGATTTCTTTCGGGAATTTTTTCCGGTGAGCTCACTTGTAACAAGGTTTGCTCCAAATCATCTTCGCGCAAAATGTGCACCATAGGGTATGGCGAACGATTGGTAAAGTGACTGGGATCTTTAGGATCTTCACCTTCAAAAAGATACTGGGGATGAAAGCTCGCCAATTGTAGCTCACCTTCATAGCCCATTTGTTGCAATAACGTGTCGCAGATATGCAGCCAATTCCAATACTCGTCAAAGTCAGAAAACAGCGCAGGAGTAACGAGAAGGGCAGTAGGTATCGCGTCACTGGAAGTCTCAGACAGAGTGTCGAGCATCGCCATCAATGCCGTCGTGGCGTCACTGACATCGGTACCGGGGTAAACTTCAATGAGCAACTTGTCGAACACTGGATGGGCAAAAGGACACAGTCCTTGGTCAATCACCAAGCGACGAACCCACTCTCGAGTGAGGTAGGTCGCTTGATCGGATGTCGCGCAATGACTTATTGCACTGACTCCTTCAGTGCCTTACCCGCTTTAAAGGCAGGTACTTTTGCCGCTTTAATGGTAATCGCTGCGCCAGTTTGTGGGTTTTTACCTTGACGTTCAGCGCGATTACGCACTTCAAACGTACCAAAACCAATTAATGTGACTGACTCGCCTTCACCTAAAGTTTTTGCGATTTGATCAGTAAACGCATTGATGACTTCCGCCGCTTTTTCTTTGCTCAAATCTGCTTTCTCAGCGATGGCAGCAGCCAATTCGGGTTTACGCATGGTGTTTTCCTTTTTTATGGATGATATCCCCTCTATTTTGATTGAGGGTATGGAACGGTATTAACTAATTTTTCTGAGTTTTAGAAATAGATTTCTTTATTCTAGCACCCTAGCGTCTTGCACATCGGCATTATACAAGCCGTATGAAGCAAGCTGTATAAGACCAGAGGACAATGTTGATTGTTAGCGGTTAAGCTAAGCAATTATGGCATGATGGCTGGTAGCTCTTTGTTGAGTGCTACTTTATTCGCTACTTTCGCTCCGGTCAAAGCATAACCTTGCAAATCGCCCTCGGCATTACGATATTCCGCCTGAATATTGAGGCCATCAGCCTCCACAATCCAACGTCCAGCAATATCGCCGTTCGGTGGTGACACCGTCACAGGCAATGCAGGCGTTTTGATTGTCACAGGCATGACGCCAAAACTGACTTCAGTAGCAGTACCCGTAAGCGTTTTTGCCAAGGCACGTGCAGAAGCCATTAAAGGCAATACATACAACAACACGCGACCTTCGATCTCGGCACAATCGCCCAAAGTGTATACATCTTTCGCACTGGTTTGTAACAGACGGTCAGCGACAATACCATGATTGACATGAATGCCCGCTTTCACCGCCAATTCTAAACGTGGCCGCAAACCAATAGCAGAGACCACCACATCCGCACTAATTTTCTCGCCATTACTGAGGTGCGCCAGCACGCCGCCGTCTTGACGATCTATGCGAGTGACCAAAGGGCCTAAATGAAAACGAATGCCAATAGCTTCTAGGCCTGCTTGCACCGCATTAGCAGCTTCTGTCGGCAGCAGCATAGGGAAAACTTGATCGCATGGTGCAACCACTTCCACTTCGTAGCCACCAGCCGTTAAATCGTTAGCAAACTCACAACCAATCAAGCCTGCACCCATAATGACAACGCGTTTCTTGCCGTCGGTGGCGGCGCGAAAGCGCGCATAATCTTCAAGATCATTAATGGAAAAAATCAGGTCACTGGCGTTGCCTTCAACGCGAGGATGTACCGCTTCGGCACCCCACGCTAAGACTAATTTGCTGTAAGCAACGGGCTCTTCACCAATAAATACACGGTGTGCGGCGGTATCGATGTGAGTCACACGGGTGTGAGTTCGCACCGTTATATTCAGCTGACTTGCCATGTCAGCCGCCGTTCCCATCGCCAAACCATCGGCGTCCTTATTTTTTCCAAATCCCGTCGACAACATGGGTTTTGAGTAATTGCG
>JARGOI010000307.1:2463-3776 GCA_029212275.1 Thalassolituus sp. | reverse complement strand
GACGGTGACAGCATACCCGATGGACTTGAGCCTAATGACATGAATGGTGACGGCGTGATCGATGCATTGCAATCTCCCTCGCTTGGAGAAGCTCGTATCATTCGTACCTCGACCAGTAGTGGTGGATTTCAGTGGTGGGCCTTGTTAGGAATGTTGGCACTGGTGCGCTTGCGCCGACGTAAATAACCACTGCAAAAACGCGTCGTAGAAATGCGTTAAAACCTTAAGTTAGGCCCGCCTTGAAAAAGGCGGGCCTTTTTTATGGTGGAGACTTTTGTCGGGTTTACAAGCAGTGCCCATCGGCGTTAGAGTACGCGTCCTTTTTTATTTTCAATTGCTATGGTGCCTCTGTTAATTCAGTGGTGTCGAAATAATCATGTGGCCTTTCGTAGGGGTCACCACTGACTAGGACAATATATGCCCGTTATTACCCTTCCTGATGGTTCCAAACGCGAATTTGATCATCCCGTTACTTTAATGCAAGTCGCCGAAGACATTGGTCCAGGTCTGGCAAAAGCGACCGTGTGTGGTCGTATTGATGGTGAATTGGTTGATGCTTGTGAACTGATCACCGAAGACGCCAGCATCAGTCTGATTACTGGTCGCGACATGGAAGGCCTCGAAGTCATCCGTCATTCGTTTGCGCACCTTGTGGGGCACGCGGTAAAACAGCTGTATCCAACGGCAAAAATGGCCATTGGTCCGGTCATCGACGATGGTTTTTATTACGACATTGATTTTGAACGCCCATTTACGCCCGAAGACGTTAATGCCATTGAAGCGCGCATCAAGCAGTTGATCAAAACAGATTACGACGTCATTAAAAAAATGACGCCAATTAAAGAAGCACGTCGCACGTTTGTCGATCGTGGCGAAGACTATAAAGTCGAATTAATCGATGACCTCATCGATAAAGGCGAAGAATCTGTTGGTCTTTATCATCACGAAGAATACGTCGACATGTGTCGTGGCCCGCACGTGCCCAACACTCGTGTGATGCGCGTATTTAAATTGCAGCGTGTGTCCGGTGCCTACTGGCGTGGCGATGCAAAAAATGCCCAACTACAGCGTATTTACGGCACGGCGTGGAACGACAAAAAAGATCTCAAAGATTACATCACACGCATTGAAGAAGCGGAAAAGCGTGACCATCGTAAACTGGCCAAGCAGCTGGATTTATTCCACCTGCAAGAAGAAGCGCCGGGCATGGTGTTTTGGCACCCGAACGGTTGGACCATTTACCAAGTACTCGAACAGTACATGCGTAAAGTGCAAAACAATGCCGGTTATTTAGAAATTAAAACACCGCAAGT
>JARGOI010000307.1:0-2363 GCA_029212275.1 Thalassolituus sp. | reverse complement strand
ACATGCGTAAAGTGCAAAACAATGCCGGTTATTTAGAAATTAAAACACCGCAAGTGGTCGACCGCGTGCTGTGGGAAAAGTCTGGCCACTGGGAACATTACGCCGATGCGATGTTCGTCACTGAGTCAGAAAAACGCACCTACGCCGTCAAGCCAATGAACTGCCCATGTCACATTCAGGTATTCAACCAAGGCCTAAAAAGCTACCGCGATTTACCCATGCGTTTAGCCGAATTTGGTTGCTGTCACCGTAACGAACCATCCGGTGCCTTACATGGCATCATGCGTGTGCGTGGCTTTACCCAAGACGACGCGCATATATTTTGTGCCGAAAACCAAATTCGCCAAGAAGCCTCTGACTTCATCAAGTTAACCCTCGATGTGTATAAAGACTTTGGCTTTGACGTGGTCGAAATGAAGCTTTCAACTCGCCCAGAAGGTCGTATTGGCAGCGATAGCCAATGGGATCTGGCCGAGGCAGCATTAGAAGACGCACTCAACTCAGAAAACCTCGATTGGGAACTGCAACCCGGTGAAGGTGCCTTTTATGGTCCTAAAATCGAATTTTCTTTGCGCGACTGCATCGGTCGCGTATGGCAATGTGGTACTATTCAGCTCGATTTTATGTTGCCAGAGCGTTTAGGCGCACAATTTGTTGATGAAGATGGCGAACGAAAGACACCTGTGATGCTACATCGTGCTATTCTAGGGTCGTTCGAACGTTTTGTTGGTATTTTGATCGAGCATTACGCGGGCGCTATGCCACCATGGTTAGCACCGCAACAAGTGTCCGTACTCAATATTACCGATAATCAGGGTGAATATTGTGCCGAAATCGCGAAAAAACTCAAATCTTCGGGCTTCCGAGCATCTGCGGACTTGAGAAACGAGAAGATCGGCTTTAAAATCCGCGAGCATACTTTACAGAAGGTCCCTTACCTAATTGTGGTAGGGGATAAAGAAAAAGACACCAACACCGTAGCTATTCGAACGCGTAAAGGAGAAGACCTAGGCACAATGAGTCTAGAGTCCTTTACCACCCTGCTGGAAGCGGGTATCGGAGAGCGCGGCAGATTTGGACTGGAGAACTGATCATCAGACGAGATAACAGAAAGGGCGGCCGCGATAACAGAGCCGCAATTAACGATCAAATACGTGCTACCGAAGTACGCTTGATTGGAGCAGATGGCGAGCAAGTTGGCGTTGTTACAATAGATGAAGCCCTTGCGGCCGCTGTGGAAGCGCAACTGGATCTAGTACAGATTTCAGATGGCGATCCCATCGTCTGTAAGATCATGGACTTCGGCAAGAAGCTCTACGAAGAGAAGAAGCAGAAAGCCGAAGCCAAAAAGAAACAGCATCAGGTCCAGATTAAGGAAATGAAATTCCGTCCGGGCACTGAAGAAGGCGATTACCAAATTAAACTACGTAATTTGGTACGCTTTTTAGAAGGTGGTGATAAAGCGAAAGTATCTTTACGCTTCCGTGGTCGCGAAATGGCGCACCAACATATTGGCATGCAATTGATGTTGCGCATCGAGAAAGATCTCGAAGAGTTAGGCGCCGTCGAACAACGTCCAAAGTTGGAAGGTCGTCAAATGATCATGGTCATCGCGCCTAGCAAAAAGAAGTAGTCTGGTTTTCAAATGAACTAGCAAACCCTAACGTAAGTTGGGGTTTGTACGTTCTGCCAGACGCGGCAGTGGTCCTACTTAATTAAAGGACGGCTGTTTTTAAGGCAGGGATAGTACAGGCTCTTAGTTTCTGTGCGTCCCATAACTTTCAGGAGTATGAAAATGCCAAAGATCAAAACTAAGCGAGGCGCTGCGAAGCGTTTCAAGAAAACGGCCAACGGCATCAAACACCGTAATGCGTTCCGTAGCCACATCCTGACTAAGAAAAGCACCAAACGTAAGCGTCACTTGCGTGGTATGTCTATGTTGCATGCTGCAGACAAGAAACTCGTTATGCGTATGTTGCCTAACCTTTAATCGTTCAGGAGAAATATTATGGCTCGTGTAAAACGTGGTGTTGTGGCTCGTCGTCGTCACAAAAAGATTCTGAAGCAGGCTAAAGGTTATTACGGTGCTCGCAGCCGTGTGTTCCGTGTTGCTAAGCAGGCAGTAATCAAAGCAGGTCAGTACGCATACCGTGACCGTCGTCAAAGGAAGCGTCAGTTCCGTCAATTGTGGATCGCGCGTATCAACGCCGGTGCACGTACTAACGGATTGTCTTACAGCAAATTCATCAACGGCCTTAAGAAAGCCACCGTTGAAATTGACCGTAAGATATTGGCTGACCTAGCCGTTAATGAAAAAGCAGCGTTTGCGGCTTTGGTTGAAAAAGCCAAGTCCAGCCTGTAAT
>JARGOI010000005.1:18285-24190 GCA_029212275.1 Thalassolituus sp. | reverse complement strand
GCGGTGGATGATTTCGGCGCTGGAAATGCAGGCTTAGGACTTTTGGCTGATTTCCAAACGACTATTGTCAAACTCGATATGGGATTGATTCGAAATATTCATTTAGATAAATCACGACAAGTTATTGTGAAAAATGTAATAACAATGCTGCGTGAATTAAATACAATCCCGTTAGCCGAAGGCATTGAGGTTATTGAGGAAATGCAGTGGCTTCGAGATTCCGGTGTTGAGTTGTTGTAAGGGTATTTCTTTGCTAGACCTGCCTTCGAATGCTTGCCAGAAGTCGATTTTAACCCGTTTTAGCATGGGATTGTTTGTTGCTATTTAAGATGCCGCGTGTAAAGAGGCTTTCCTCCATACTTGTTTCTGTCTTCTTGAAGCACATATCTTCTCAATATTCATTCTATTTCGATTGGCATATTCGATGCTCTAAAGTCATCGGATAGGACATTGCACAGTAAACGCAGGGCAAAAAACTACATATCGATTTATATAACAGTCATTGTTTGATGATCACTAAGATAATTCTTGTATAAGACCCTCATTCTAGGCAGTTCCTAGCGCTGCTCATGCTTCATTAAGTGCGAACTTTAGAAAGTCAGATCGACACTCTAAACCTACCGACTTCATTCCTACTTTTTCCTTTATTGACCTGATCCTAAGTAACAATGCTGGCCAATGATACCTAAATGACTAGATATCAATAGGGTATTTGGTATTTTAATGGATAAGTGTTTGTAATGACGCCTTAATACAGTCTGGAAATTAACAAATACAGGAGCCTAAGCCTATGAAAATTGCAGGGATAGCATGTGCCTTTCCACCACGCCAAGTAAGCAACCAAGACATTCTTCAAATCGTTCGTGAAAGCAGTGAGGCAGGGTTTGAGGGTGATCTAGATCAAACATTACAGCACATCGAGTACTACCTAAATTACATTGGCATCAAGCACCGTCGTTGGTTAGGTGATAACGATAACGCCTTTGATTACACCGAACAAGCGGTTAACGAAGCGCTGGATCGCGCCCAACTTGAGCGCAGCGACATTGATCTGTTGATTCATGCCAGTGTCGATAAGCGCGTATTAGAACCCGGTATGTCATTTTTTATTGCGAAAGCGTTAGGGATGGATAACGTTCAGTGTTTTGATATCACCGAAGCCTGTGGCAGCTGGACTCGCGCTACCCAGATCGCACAAATGTACTTAGAGGCTGGTACGCACTGCAATGTAATGATCGTTACCTCCGAGTACACCCAGCATGAAGGCCAACTCATTAGCTTTGCTTTAAAAAATCCTGCCGAGGTGGAATGGGCGTTTGCCGGTTATACCGTCGGCGAAGGCTCTACCGCGACGGTTTTAACGCGCGATGACAGCACCCGCTGGCAATATACGAATCGTAGTTTTACTCAGCTGGTCGATTTGTGCATGTGCCCCATTTACGATTACGACCCGCAGTTAATGCAGATGGGGGATGTATCACTGGCTGGAGAAGGTAGTTTTCGTTTTTCTTCTTATGGTAAAAAAATGCAGGATCAAACACTTCATCATGTCGTCGAAATGATGCGTAACAATGTTATTCCGGTCGAGGACGTCGATCTGTTTATTCCCCATACGCAGACATTAACCGCATGGAAAGAAATTGAGGAGACACTTGGTAAGAAAATCAATTATCAATTCTTGCTACCGGAATATGGCAATCTGGTGAATAACTCGATTCCTTCCGGTATTGCGCTAGCCGAGCAAGAAGGGCGCTTGAAGCGAGGCGACACGGTTGCTGCAATGATGACCGCGGCGGGCATGTCATTTACTCTTTACAACTTTGTGTATTGATCTGATCCATTTCAAATAAAACGGTTGTATAAGACGATGACAGAAGATTGGTCTGGTTATAAATACCAAATATTGCGCGAGTTGGGCGAAAACGTCGACATGATTCTGGGGATAAGGCAGCTTGATTCTGGCGCTATGCGTTGGGGGCTGCACTCCCATCAACAGGATGATGGTGTCGGCGCTTTTACCGCGGTGTTGGATAATATGGGCATTTCATTGCCCGAAGGCCCAGTGCGAGAACCAACACCAGCACCTAATTGGTGGATGCGAATGACGCTGTTGCGTGAACACTTGCGCAACGGCAAAGCGTTAACCTACCCGTGGCGTGAATATCACACTGGGCAAATGGCCCCCGCCAGTGGTTTTGTATTCTGTTTTTTATCAACCGAGCAAACAGCAGCGATTCGACGCCATGTCCGACGTCTTAAAGTAGGGGAATCAGCTTTTTTTCTCAGCGTGTTAAATCGCGTATGTCGTGGGCAATTATTGGATGGCGATTGCGAACGGTTATGGATGCTGCCTCATGATTTTCGTCGTGCACTGGGCAGTAAAAACTTACGCGGTAATTTTACTGCGCCGCTGAATTTACCCGTTGGTAATAATGACAGTGCCAATGATATTTATGGCCACATGAAACAGTTGTATCGCCGCAATATTTTGTGGGGATCATGGACCTATACTAACTTCGCTCGCTATCTGCATCGTAAGGTAATTGAGCGCGCTTATCGACGCATGCCGAAACCCTCATGGTTTGGTGTGTATGCCAATATGGGCAGTTGGAAATCCGTCGACGCTGTGCCATTAGGGTTTGTTACCGCGCCGCCATCATCGGCGCTTTGTCCGGTAACAGCAGGCAGCTTGACTTGGAATGGGCAAATTTCGTTTTCGTTGCAATTACATTCAACGTTAACGAGCAATGTAACTGACGCCGAAAAATTACTGGCAGCTTGGTTGCAGCAGGTGCTTGTCGAATGCCAAGCCGATACCAGTGCCAATATTGAAAGTATTTCTATGACGGAATTGGTGTCTGTGGCGACTCGTCCGGGAGAGTCCTAATGAAGCCGCATTCCGAAAAAACACTGAAATTTATGATGATCGTGGTCGCAGTCAGTTGGCTACTCGGAATTATCGAATTAAGCACCTCATGGATTGGCATTCCCCGCGACTGGCTACTGCTGGTTATGCTGTTAAGTGTACTGGCTCACAGCGTTCAAGCCTGCTGGTTTACCATTCGTAGTGCTTTACCTGTGACATCGGCTATTCCTCATGTGTTGGCTATTTTAGTGTTGGGAATGCCGTATATCTGGCGTTATGGCATGCGCCATCCCGGCAGACTAAACGGTAAGATAAAAAACCCATGAATGTAGCCGTTGCAGATACCGAACCATTGGGTGAGCGACAAACGCTGTTTAATGTTTTTTCATTGCTAGAAGAGCAAGCGCGCATAGAGCCTGAAAAACTCGCGATGATTCAGGCTGGACAACGAAATAAACACGGGCAGTTTGAATACCGCAAGCAAAGTTTTGCGAAACTAGTAAACGAGATTGAAAGCTTAAGTGCTGGGTTTGCACAATTGGGTATTGGTCAGGGCAGTAAGGTTCTGATTTTAGTGAAGCCCGATATTCAGCTGGTATCGGTGACCTATGCGTTATTTCGCTTGGGGGCAATCCCCGTCATTATTGATCCGGCGATTGGTTTTTCGCGATTATTGCACTGCATTGAAGAGGCCGCACCCGATGCCTTATTAGCCTTGCCATTGGTCCATGCCATTCGTCCGTTATTTCCTCGTACGTTTAAGTCGGTACGGATTTTTATTACCAACGGTTGCAAAATATCGCCTCGGGTACATCGCCTACAAAAACTAATGCAGACAAATGCTCCGGTTCCTGCCGTTGCGCCTACGCATTCAAATGATGTTGCAGCAATATTTTTTACCAGTGGCAGTACGGGTATTCCCAAAGGTGTGGAATCTCAGCACGGCCATATGCGCGCGCAAATTAACATTATGCGTGATCTGTTTGACTTTGATCGCCACGAAACAGATCTGGCCGCATTTCCGGTCACTATGTTGGTCAGCCCCGCATTAGGTCGAACCTGTGTTGTGCCCAATTTAGGTTCTTTGCATCCTGCCAAGTGCAAACCAGAAAATCTGGTGCAAGCTATCTCGGATTTTAATGTGGCGGCCTGTTTTGCCTCGCCAATCGTTTGGGAACGCTTGAGCCTGTATTGCACGGAAAATAACCTTCAATTATCCAGCATTCATTGTGCTTACAGTGGCGGTGCACCGATCCCCGGAAAGTTGGTAAAGCGAGTATGCGATATTATCCCCAATGGCCGCATGTTAACGCCTTACGGAGCTACCGAAGCTACGCCGATTGCCATCATGGATGCGGAAGAAATTCTTGCAGAAACTGCACAGCTGACTACGAAAGGGCATGGCGTTTGTGTCGGACGACCGGTAGCGGGATTGCAGGTATTGATTATTTCGCAACAAGCAGAGGCCATTGCCGATTTTGCGGATATTACCCTGCTACCCCAAGGGCAGAGAGGGGAGATAATTACCCAAGGCCCGCTGGTTTCCGAGCGTTATCACGGGCGCGATGAAGCCACGCGCATGGCGAAAATTACCGAGCTAGATAAAGCAACGGGCGCGACTCGAATTTGGCATCGCACCGGAGATATTGGCTATTTTGATGACAAGGGGCGCTTGTGGTTTTGTGGTCGCATTAGCCATATTACTTACCACAAAAACCAAGCATTTTATTCTGTGCAGGCGGAAGAGATTGTTAATGCAGAAGTGGATATCTGGCGCAGTGCGTTGGTGAATGTCGAGGTTAATCAAGAGCAAGAATTAGTTATCGTACTTGAGCCGCACAGTGAGCATCGTAAAACCGTTAGTACTGAACGGCAGCAGCGCATTTTGCAAACCTTGCACGCGCATGGTTTTCCGGTGAAATTCAGTTTTGTTTTTCCACAAGCGTTCCCTGTGGATCGTCGCCACAATTCTAAAATAGAGCGTCCTACACTTGCCGAGTGGGCGCAAAAAAATATGATCAAGGGAGTGACGCTTCTGTGAAAGGCTCAGTGAAAGCCCCAGTGAAAGCATTAGTCACCGGAGGTGCTGGATTTCTAGGGCGGTATCTTGTAGAAGCACTGCTGCAAAAAAACTACGACGTTACTGTGTTTTGTCGCGGCCATTATGACGTATTGGATGCGCTGGGCGTAACCGTTATTCAGGGCGATTTAGCCAATGAGGAACAGGTCAGGGCAGCCTGCAAAGGGCAAGATATTGTATTTCATGTCGCGGCCAAAACCGGGCCATTTGGAGACTATAAAGAATTTCATCGCGTCAATGTGATTGGTACAGAAAATATCATTGCCGCTTGTCTTGCTCATGGCGTTAACAAACTGATTTATACCAGCTCCCCCAGTGTGCTTTCTTTTTATGAAGATTTATCCGGCGTCGATGAAGGCTGGCCTTATCCAGAGTTTGTTGTCAGTGCCTATCAGCACACCAAAATGTTAGCCGAAAAACAGGTGTTAGCAGCCAATGGTAATAATGGTTTGATAACAACGGCGTTGCGTCCCCATGCGATTTGGGGGCCGCGCGATAGCCAATTATTTCCAACGATTATAGAGCGCGCGCAGCAAGGAAAGCTGGCAATGATTGGTAATGGTAAAAATATAATCAGTGTGAGCTATGTGGAAAATACTGCGCATGCACATATTCAAGCAGCAGAATCTGATCGAGTCGGTGGTAAGGTTTACTTTATTAATGAAGTCGAACCCGTAGAAATGTGGGGCTGGATTAATTCTTTAATGCGCCAACTGGGTGTGCCGGAAGTAAAGAAACGCTTGCCCTATGGCGCTGCTTATTGTCTGGGCTATTTGGTGGAGAAATCTTATCAATGGTTCCCTCTGCGCGGCGAACCTAAGTTAAATCGCGCCGTTGTTGCGGTTTGCGGGCGAGATCATTATTTTGATATCTCTGCGGCTCAGCGCGATTTTAATTTGCAATCGCCAATATCGATGGACGAAGCCACCCGCCGTTTTTTAGATTATTACCGAAATCGA
>JARGOI010000005.1:0-18185 GCA_029212275.1 Thalassolituus sp. | reverse complement strand
GTGTAATTAATGGCGAGTGTAATTAATGGCGAGTGTAATTAATGGCGAGTGTAATTAATGGCGAGTGTAATGACGTTAATAAACAGGAAATCATCATGTTGAAATCCATTTTAATTACCGGCGCTTCCAGTGGTATCGGTGCGGCCTGTTGCGAGTGGCTGTTAGCGCGGGGATATCAAGTATTTGCAGGCATGCGTACCCCCAAAGAAGATGCGTCGTTAAAACAAGAATACGGCGAACGCTATCAAGTGCTGGCGCTGGATGTTACTGATCCAGACAGCATTTCAGCGGCAACCGGCAGCATTCAATCCCGCACTAACGGTCAATTGTTTGCGCTAATTAATAATGCCGGTGTTGCCTATTCTGGCGCATTAGAAACGCTACCCATCGAACAGGTAAAGTCTTTGTTTGATGTGAACGTGTTGGGCACCTTTGCGGTGACTCAGGCTTTCATTCCTATGTTACGTACTAGCCAAGGACGGGTGGTGGTGATGGGGTCTATTTCTGGTCTTCTGGCCGCACCAGGGCTTTCTGCTTACAGTGCATCCAAATTTGCATTAGAGGGAATGTGTGATTCCTTGCGCAATGAATTGAATCCATTTGGAATCAGCGTAACCATTTTAGAGCCCGGCAAAATTGAAACGCCAATTTGGAGAAAGGCGCTGCAACAATTGCAAGAAGCGCCAGCGGACAAAAGCTCACTGTATCAACCCCTGGATGACTTTTATCGCCATTACGCCGTGTCGGAAAAAGCGACTCCCATGAATGAATTATTGGTTGTACTGCAAAAGGCCTTGGAAGCGGAACATCCAAAAGCCCGTTATACCGTCGGTCGGGCTGCTCGCATCCGCAGCTTGCTTATGCATTTACCAACACGGCTGCGTGATAGTCTATTACAACGCGCCGTGCCAATTACTAATAAACAATAACCTAGCCAATAACTATTAAGGTAATTCGTTGAATCAAACGCTCGCTCGGCTGTTGGTACGTCACCACCGACTATTGGCATTCATAAGTATTTTACTGACCTTGCTCGCCATCAGTGGCGTAATGCGTATGGAGTTTATTGCCGACTTCAGCACTTTGCATGGTGAAAACAGTTCCGAGCAGGCAGATATTGATGCAGTGTCTGCTAAATACACCAGCGCTGATTCGGTCTATATTATTTTGCAGCCAAATGCAGACACGATTTTTAGCCCCCATTGGTTGCAACTGGTCGAAGATGTCACCGAGAAAGCCTGGACATTACCTTATGTTTCGCGGGTTGATTCGCTCACTAATCATCAACGCATTCAAGTGAATGGTGATGATTTTATTGTCACGGATCTGGTCACTGACGCGAGCACTTTATCTCCAGCACAGATAGACGATATAAAAAACTATGCGTTGTCTCAGCCAGATTTATTAAATCGTTTTATTTCGGCGCAAGGGGATGTGACGGCATTGCAATTGTCCATTCAATTGCCGGAACACGCTTTTGCTGCCAAAGCCGAAATGATGACAGCGGTACGTGCGCTTCGCGATCAATTGCAGCAACAAGAGCCGCAATTACATGTGTATTTAGTGGGCGAACCGGTTCTGGAATATGCACTACTGGAAATTACCTTAGCCGATGGCAAGGTGCTGTTTCCTTTAATTGGTGTGTTTTGCGTGTTGGCGCTTATCTTTTTATTGCGCACACCGGCGGTGGTGGTTGGGGCCTCCATTCTGATTGCCTGCTCCATTTTATTGAGTCTGGGACTGTCTGGCTGGTTAGGATACGACCTTGATCCCTTATCGGCCATTACTCCCAATATGGTGTTAATGCTGGCGATGGCCGACGCGATTCATTTATTAACTCAATACGTGATTAATCTGCGCCAGGGCATGTCGCGACAACACGCCATGGAGCAGAGTTTAACGACGAATTTAGGCCCTATCTTTTTAACCAGCATTACCACGGCTGTTGGTTTTCTGGGGATGAACTTTGCGGATTCCAGCGCCTTTCACGACTTTGGTAATATGACGGCTATCGGAGTCATGGTGGCACTGGTGCTAACGGCAACTTTATTGCCTGCACTTATGTTGTACTTACCTATGACTGGGAATGCACACCGACCGCTGTCCATGAGTCGATTAATGGCGGCGGTGGGCAATGTTGTCGTACGCCATTATCGCCGCTTTTTCTGGTTGGCATTGATCATTGTCGTTGCTGCAGTAGGATTTATTCCGCGTAACCAGCTTAATGATAATTTGGTGGATTACTTTGATCGTGAGTTAGCGGTGCGAGAGAGCGCCGAATTTGCCTCGCAGCATCTGTCCGGTTTTCAAACCTTTCAGTATTCCTTTGATAGTGGTGAAGAGCAGGGCATTAATAATCCGCAGTTTTTGCGACAAATAAATCGCTTTGCTGAATGGTTGCGAACCCAGCCAGAGGTAACTCAGGTATTTAGCTATACCGATGTTCTGATGCGCATCAACCAAAATATGCATGACAACAATCCAGAATGGAAACGCATTCCTGATTCGCGCCAAGAAGCGGCGCAGTATTCTTTGCTGTACGAAATGTCGTTGCAATATGGCCAAGATCTTTCGACACAAATCACGATTGATCACTCGGCGTTATTAATGACGGTTTTGCTGAAAAAATTAAATAACGAACAATTAATTGCGGTGCAAGATCGCACTAATAATTGGCTGCAAGCGAACGCTCCAGAATTGCAAACACCGGCGACGGGGCGGGCGGTTATGTTTGCCCATGTCGGACAACATATTATTCACAGCATGATGGGAGGGGCTGTTATTGCTATGGTGCTAATGACCCTTATGCTATGCATTGGTTTACGCTCGATTAAATACGGTTTAATCAGTCTTATTCCCAATGCCTTACCGGCCATTATTGTGTATGGTTTTTGGGGATTATTTGTTGGCGAAGTGAATATGGCGGCGGCCGTTACCTTTACCATCAGCCTTGGAATTGTGGTGGATGATACCGTGCATTTTCTGAGTAAGTTTTTGCGTGCACGCGAGCGCGGAGAGTCAACGGAAGAAGGTATCCGTTACGCGATCAGCACTGCCGGTACGGCAATGCTAACCACCACCTGCGTACTGGTGGGATCGATGTTGATATTAGGGCAATCGAATTTTGGCATTAATGCCACCATTGCCATGATGATGGTACCGATTTTATCCACGGCCTTAGTTTTGGATTTTACTTTGCTACCGGCGTTATTGCTGATGCTGAATCGTTGGCTGGGCAATTCGCCCAAAGCCAAAGGACATTAATAGGGCATTAATTTATCGTTGCTTACCTTGCGATAGTAACAGCTGAATACTGCCCATCATTATCTCGCGCGTGGTACTTGCCAGTTCGATAAGATCATCCGCTTTACCATCTTCTATCCGGTAAAGAATTAATTCATTTAATCCGGCAATAATGCCCGTCAGCATCACTTCTGGAATGTCTGGCAAGGCAGGCTGACGCTGCTGTTCTTTGCCATACATGTCTGTGATTATTTTGGCAAACATACCGATCACCCTTCGCCTGGCAGCCAAGCCTTCCGAACCCAGTGCAAGGATATCTATGTAAAGGCGCTTCATCAGAGGTGCCTGAGCCTGCATTGCACCTAGATAGGCTTCCGCGCCGCGCTCAATTTGCTCAATGATATTAAACGACTCATCGGCGCTGGTCGCTTCCAGTAAGGTTTCCACAATGTAAGCGCTGTTTTCTTCATACAGTGCCAGAAAACATTCCTGTTTGTTTTTGAAGTGTTGGTAAAAAGTACGTTTCGAAACCCCCGCTGCACGCACGATGTCATCGGCGTACAGCTCTGCAAGGGTTTTACTTTCTAATACCGTCGCTAACCCCGCCAATAGGCGGCTGCGGTGGTCTGTATTTTCTTTGTATTTGATCATGCGTGCATAATCGCAACGTTAGTCGCGTAATTCCAGTGTTGTTATTGCATTTGTGCAATTTTATCTTGACCTAGTCCTTAATCGAACGGTACATTTCTGTACCGATTGGTACAAGATTGTACCAAATGATTAAAATTAACAATAAATAACGCCCGAGGAATCTATGCAGACCCAGCCGACCAATAACTACTCAGCAGATCAGATTAAGGTGAAAGTGCTGATTGTCGGCACAGGATTTGGTGGGATTGCGACGGCGTATTATCTCAAGAGGGCAGGAATTTACGACTTTCTTATTGTCGAGCGTGAACAGGATGTGGGGGGTGTCTGGCGGGATAATCATTACCCAGGCTGTGCTTGCGATGTGCAATCACATCTCTATTCGTTTTCATTTGCTCCCAACCCTGACTGGAGTCGCGAGTTTTCACCTCAGGCGGAGATTTATGCGTATCTGCGTAAGGTCACTGATGAGTTCGGTCTTCGCCCCAACATTCATTTTGGTCGCGAAGTTCGCCATATGCAGTGGCAAGAAGAAAAGGGCACATGGCGTGTTGAAACGTCTAACGGTACTTATGTAGCACAGCATGTTGTTGGTGCGTTCGGTTCGCTCAGTGATCCAGAAATACCGACACTGAAAGGCATTGAAACATTTAAAGGACCGGTCTTTCATTCGGCCCAGTGGCCGGAAAACTTTGACTATAAAAACAAGAAAATTGTGGTGGTTGGTACCGGAGCATCGACATTGCAATTCATTCCAGCCATTCAGCCAGAGGTGGCTGAACTACATGTTGTGCAACGCACGCCACCTTGGGTAATGCCTCGCCACGATGCTGAGATCAACCCGTTGAAGCGCTCTTTATTTGAGAAATGCACTTGGTTGCAGAAGCTCGAACGCCTGAAGATTTTCCTTCATCGTGAAATTATGGTGTTGGGTTTTCTGCATCCGGCGTTGATGAAAAGGGCACAAAAGACAGCGTTAAAACATATGCAGAAATCTGTTAAGGATGAAACGTTACGCAAAAAGCTAACACCGAATTATACGATGGGCTGTAAGCGTATTTTGATTTCCAATACCTATTATCCAGCGTTGGCGCAAGCAAACGTGAATGTCATTACCAGCCGTATCTCGCAAGTGGAAGAGCAGGACGTTATTACAGCCAATGGCGATAAACATGTGGTCGATGCCATTATTTTTGGCACTGGGTTTAAAGTGAAAGATCTGCCTTTCAGTCATTACATTTTTGATCAGAGTGGGCGCAGCCTGGCCGAGGTTTGGCAAAAAAGCCCAACGGCTTATCTGGGAACAACCATTGCCGGATTCCCTAACTTATCCTTACTTCATGGTCCGAATATTGGCCTCGGACACACGTCCGTGGTGTACATGTTAGAAGCCCAGGCAAAGCACATTACCGCAGTCATTCAGTTGGCCGACCGCCGTGGATTCAGTGCCATTGAGCCAACTGCGGGCGCTCAGCAGCGGTTTGTCGAGCGTATTGAAAAATCTATGCGCGGCACAGTGTGGGTGGCTGGCGGGTGTAATTCCTGGTATCTCGATGAGACTGGACGCAATTCAACACTTTGGCCTGAATCCACGCTCAGCTTTCACCGTGCGGCAACCCAGATTATCGAGTCGGATTACCAAGGACGACGAGCCAAGGATGAAAATTTATGAGTCATGTTGTTAAGCACCGCTTTTTGCGCGGCCTTGATTGCCTTTTAAGAAACATTCCCGACGTATTCCTGTTTAGCCCAGTGAACGACCGAGGCGAGCGCTTAGATGGTTTTCTGCAGGTGTTGCGCAAACTCCGTGGCAGCCAGAAGAGTGCAGACGTTCAAACGATAAGGGCAGGGTTTGCCCGTGATATGAAAGCGATGCGTCACGGTTATCCTATTTCTGACGTGAAGGATTTTACCGTCGCAGGTTGCGCAGTCAGGCTCTATCGACCAGCCAATGCACAGCCGGTGACTGCTCTGTACTTTCATGGCGGTGGTTTTGTGATGGGCGATCTTGAAACACACGATGATGCCTGCCGTTTATTAGCCGAAAAAAGCGGCGTATCGCTATTAGCCGTGAATTATCGCTTCGCGCCGGAGCATCCAATACCGGCGGCCATTGAAGACGCCGAGAATGTACTGATATGGGCGATTGAGAACTTAACTGGGCAGAGCATTGCCGTCGCAGGCGACAGTGCAGGCGCCAATCTCGCGGCGGTGCTTTGCCGTCGCGCAGCCGAAAAAAACATCCCACTGCTAGCCCAATTATTAATGTATCCCGGGACGGACATGATCACACCTCGTGACTCTCACAGCCTTTTTGCTGAGGGATATTTCCTGAATAAGGCAGAACGCGATATTTTTTATTCATCCTACTTGCCTGCTGGAGCAGATCGACACGCCGCTGATATTTCCCCTTTACTGCACCGCGTGCCTGAGGGGATCGCGCCGGCCATAACGGTAACCGCAGGATTCGACATGTTGCGCGATGAAGGCATGGCCTACGCCAATCAGATGTATCACACCAATCGTGCATCTAAGCACCTGCATTTTGGGACACTCGGACATGCGTTTATCAATATGGCGGGGGTGCATAAAGCATCGGAGCAAGCCTTGTGCGATATCGCCGTGGAATGGCGTGTGCTGTTAGACCAGCAGCTTGCGAAGCAGTCAGCAACACGCCCAGCAACACACCCATCAAAGCAATAACAGAGGATTTATCGCATGACTCATTCAGACATGGCAGGGAAGCGCATATTAATTACCGGCGCTGCTCGCGGCATTGGTGCGGAAACTGCCCGCCAGCTGGCAGCGCGTGGAGCACAAGTTGCCTTAGTTGGACTGGAGGCTGAACGTCTCGCTACCTTGGCTGCCGAGCTTGGCCCTCAGCATATCTGGGCGGAGTGCGATGTGAGTGATAATAAAACGGTGACCAAGGCGGTTGCAGAATGCATTCAAGCGTTTGGCGGATTGGATGTGGTTATCGCCAATGCCGGTATTGCCAGTAATGGTACAGTCGCCGTCAGCCCAGTCGAACCTTTGGTGAAAACGATACAGGTTAATCTTATCGGTGTAGTGCACACCGTCAGTGCCACCTTGCCGGCGCTCACCGAGAGCCGTGGCTATTTCTTACTGGTGTCTTCTGCGGCAGCTCTTAAATCTATACCGGGTACATCGGCGTACGGCGCTTCGAAAATCGGCGTCGATCATTTTGCTAGCTCGCTGCGACTCGAAGTTGCCCATAAAGGTGTGGATGTCGGCGTGGTTTACCCCGCCTGGATTGATACTGATCTGGTGCGCGATCAAAAGCGGGATCTTGATTCTTTTAATGATGCACTGAAGCATTTACCTTGGCCTTTTAATGTTGTCACCTCGGTGGAAGATTGCTCTGCAGCGCTGGTTAACGCCGTCGCCAACCGTAAACGTAAAACGTATGTGCCTAGCGCACTGGCACCGATTGGCGCTGTTCGTCAGTTCTTTATGAGCCCGCTTTGGGAGTTTTTTGTGAAACGTAAAGCCAAAATAACGGTGCCTAAAATTGAAGCTGAAGTGCAGAAACTTGGGCGTTCATTTGGTAGTAGCAGCATGGGGTTGGGTAATCCAAGTGCTAAGGACGAAAAATAATGAAGGGCTTGATATCTCGTTTGCCGCCACGCTTAGGGCAGCCAGTGGCGTGGCCGCGTCCTGCTTCGCAACCTTTGACTGGGCAATACGCCAAAAACAACATACTGAGTCGCTTGCAGCACTTTCAGGAAGTGCCCGGCACCTTCGGGCCTGAGTCGTTGGCGATTGGCCCAGATGGTTTGGTGTACTCCGGCTTTGATGACGGCCATATCGTGCGCTTTACCAAAGAGGGGCAACAGGTCGATATATGGTGTCACACCGGCGGGCGCCCCTTAGGGATGCGTTTTCACCCAGACGGCTCATTAATTGTCTGCGATACCACGCTCGGGCTTATTCAGGTTAAGCCCGATAAAACCGTGGTGATACTGACGCACAGCGCAGAAGGCGTAGACTTCGGTTTTGCCGATGATCTGGATATCAGTGCCGATGGCCGCTTTGTGTATTTTTCGGATGCCTCCAGCAAGTGGCACTACGACCAAGACCACCTCGATATGATTGAGCATGGCGGTCATGGTCGTTTACTCCGTTATGACTTTGAAACCGGCAAGACTGACGTACTCATGCGAGGCCTGCATTTCGCCAATGGGGTGACATTCGGCCCTGATGAGAATTACGTTCTGATTGTGGAAACGGGCAGCTATTGCGTGCACCGTTACTGGCTCAAAGGCGATAAAGCAGGCACGCATGATGTGTTTGTAGAAAACCTACCGGGTTTTCCCGATAACGTACGTTTTAATGGCAAAGATCGCTTTTGGTTGGCCATTCCGGTGGCACGCAATCCGATTGTTGATTTTCTCGCGCCTTTTCCGCTAATACGCCTGATTATCATGCAGTATGCGCGTTGGTTGCCGCTGCCAATCAAACACGCCGCCATTGTGCTTGGTTTTGATCTGGAAGGACACCTGACGCACAACCTGCAAAACCATGCCCGTGGCTCGTATCACTTTGTCACCCAAGTGCTGGAGCACGAGGGGTTTTTATATTGCAGTTCATTGCACGACAAAAACCTTGCCCGATTTCCCTTAGCCATAGGCGCTGAATAGCAACCGACCAGAGAAAAATTATGAGCAATCATTATAAAAATAAATCCATTTGGATTACCGGCGCATCAGGTGGAATAGGACGCGCATTAGCGAAAGGACTGGCAGCACAAGGAGCCAGGCTGATACTTTCAGCCCCATTGATGGATACCGAGGCACTGCACTCATTAATAGCAGAGTGTCAGAACGGACAGGAGCACCGGGCGGTACCATTTGATCTCACGTCTCTGGATGACATTAACCGTGCCGCAGATGAGGTGCTGAGCAGCAATAGCCGCATCAACATACTGATCAATAACGCTGGTATGACCCATCGTTCACTCATTATGGATACCGATATTCAGATCGACCGTATTTTGATGGAAATTAATTATCTCGGCCCACTGGCGCTGACCAAGCGAGTGCTGCCGGGCATGGTTAAGCAAGGCGCAGGACAGATCGTCGTTATCTCAAGTGTACTGGGGCTGATTGCCACACCACAGCGTTCGGCCTACATCGCCGCTAAACACGCAATGACGGGTTTCTACGAAGCGCTGCGTTCTGAAGTCTCGGCGAAAGGCATCGACATCACCATGGTTTTTCCCGGATTTGTTAAAACCGATATCGCCAAAAACGCATTTACCGGCAGCGGCGGTCGCCACGGCAAGGCAGATCCTGGGCAAGAGAATGCCATGACGCCAGAATCGTTTGCGGCACGGGTTATTCGTGGTGTGAGCGCACGCAAAGAGCGTTTAATGATTGCAGGAAAAGAGAAGATTTTAGTGTACCTAACACGCCTATCACCGGCGCTGGTATCACAAATTGTTCGCCGTATTCGCGTGACGTGATTGAGTGTCATTGGGTGTCATTGGGTATCATTGAGAGCAGGGCGGGCTCCGAAAACCTGAGCCTGCCTGTTGTTAAAAAATCTTCAAACCCTACCTAAATTCCTTGTTGGAAGTGCTGACCATATGGTTGGCCTAGTTATCTTGCTTCTCAAGCTTTGTGTTATGTTAAAACATAAATACAACTATCTTAAAAAGGTGCCACAAGTGAGAGAACATAATCCAAATGATTTACCGGTAACCGTGTTGTCAGGGTTTCTTGGTGCGGGGAAAACAACTGTTTTAAGCCACATCCTTAACAATCGCGATAACCGCCGCATTGCCGTGATTGTTAACGACATGAGTGAAGTGAATATCGATTCCAGTACCGTGCAGCGCGATGTCAGTATAATCGTTCAAACGTAATTTATCTGAGCCTAAAAAGCATTTAAGCCATGTATAGTGCGGCTTACAGGCTGATATTCCACCTATTCCGATAATAACAATTATCGGAAATAGCAGTAATACATAACGTCAAACCTGGTGACAAATCCCTCTTCTCACGACCTGGTAATTTAGTCGCCTTTTAGCTATCGACTGAGACCTCGCGATATTTCTAGCAACTACCTTACGTTCTTGGTAATTTAGTTGGAACAGGCGTTCCAGCTTTAGGTGAAGTAGATGTTAGAAAGCTCTCCACTTTGGATTCCTTCTTCAGACAGAATTGAAAATGCAAATCTCACATTTTTCATAAAATGGCTGCAGGACTATTCGAAATATAAAAATAGTGAATACGTGCAAGGTCTAGACGCTTCTGGGCTTAATAATTCTGAGCTTCATAATTCTGATCTAAACAAATACGACGCTTTGTACGACTGGTCTATTAATAACCCGGCAGCATTTTGGGAAGCTTGGGCTGACTATGCTCAAGTATTGTTCAGTAGTAATTACGATCATGTGATTGATGACGTAAACAAACAGCCTAATAGCAAATGGTTCTTCGGCAGTACCCTAAATTATGCTGAACACTTGCTGCGTTATCGTAATTTTTCGAGCATTGCCTTTGATGATGCAATTGTATTTTACGATGAGAATGATCAGCGTCAGTCCATGTCCTTAGAAGATTTGGATAAAGCCTCTGCGAAATTTGCTGGGGCTCTCAAAACCATGGGTGTTACTGTTGGCGATTGCGTTGCCGCGTACATGCCCAATATTATCCAAACCGTGATTGCCATGCTTGGCACAGCTCGTATCGGTGCCGTTTGGACGTCTTGTTCACCCGATTTTGGTGTCCAGGGGGTAATTGATCGCTTTGGTCAAGTGCAGCCTAAAGTGCTTGTTTCGGTGAATGGCTATACCTACGCAGGCAAATCCATTGCGTTAAATGAGCGAATTCAAGCTATTCAGGCGGGTATTGATTCGATACGGCAAGTCATCGTTTATGACTTCTTAGCGCTTCGTGATAGCGTCGAACCCCCGCCATCTTGGTTAAATTTTCAACAACTCCTAGAACAATCGCATCCCTTTGATGCATTTGTACCGGTTGCATTTAATGCCCCGCTATTCGTGATGTTTTCTTCAGGCACGACAGGGGTGCCAAAATGCATCGTCCACGGCGTTGGCGGCACCCTACTTCAGCATCTTAAAGAGCATCAGCTGCATACCGACATTCATATTGGTGATCGAGTTTTCTATTACACAACGTGTGGTTGGATGATGTGGAATTGGTTGGTTTCTGCGCTGGCCTCCGGCGCTACCTTGGTGCTGTATGACGGCTCCCCGACCTACCCAACCACCGACCGTCTACTGGGATTGATCGATAAAGAAAATATCAACGTATTCGGCACCAGTGCCAAATACATTTCCGAACTAGAGAAGTCAGGTGCCCAGCCACGATTCAAGCATTCTCTAGCAAGCTTAAATACTATTTTGTCGACCGGCTCACCCTTGCGGCATGAAAGTTACGATTATGTGTATAACTGGATTAAAAAAGATGTGTGTTTGTCTTCGATCTCTGGCGGTACAGACATCATTTCTTGTTTCGCTTTAGGAAACCCTCTTTTGCCAGTTTATCGCGGTGAACTGCAATGTCGTGGCTTAGGCATGGATGTTCATGTTTATGACGCCAGTGGAAGCTCTGTAGTTGGAGAAAAAGGCGAACTGGTATGCCTAAAGTCTTTCCCTTCCTGTCCTATTGGATTTCTAAACGATCTCAATAATCAAAAATTTCATAACGCCTATTTTGCACAGCATGACAACATCTGGACCCATGGTGATTATGCTGAGATTACCGAGAACGGTGGCATGATCATACACGGACGTTCAGATGCTGTTCTTAACCCCAATGGCGTGCGTATCGGTACCGCAGAGATTTACAGACAGGTAGAAAAGGTAAACGAAGTGCTCGAAAGCTTAGCGATTGGCCAAGAGTGGCAAGGCGATGTGCGCGTGGTATTGTTCGTTAAGCTACGCCAAGGCTTACCTCTTAGCGAGAACCTTATTCAACGTATAAAACAGGTCATACGCACCATCACAACCGCGCATCACACGCCCAGTCTTATTATCGCTGTTGCCGATATTCCGAGAACCGTATCAGGTAAAATTGTGGAGCTTGCGGTGCGTAATGTGGTGCATGGCCTGCCGGTTAACAATATCGAAGCGTTGGCAAACCCAGAAGCGCTGGAGTGCTTTAAAAATATTCCTGAGCTATCGAAATAATAAATAAATATATAAATTACAAAGAATTACGATGGTTTATTCTTTTAATTTCTTAAGTATCTAGCAAGATCTTCTTGTGTGTCGATGTCTTCCAAAATAGAACGAGTCGTCACGTGTAACTTTTTTATCCCTTTGCCATGCTCATCTAAACTGGCTGATTTGATTACCGATGCCGCTCCTTGGTCGCCTTGTAATTCAGCTAAGTCATAGTAATAACCTTGCGGAAAATACACGGGATGTCCGCGTTTACCATCCACAAACGGCATGACGATAGAGTTTTCGCTCATGACCGATTGGCACATCTGCAGGATAATTTCAGGTTCTATTCGCGGCATATCCCCTAGGCAAACCATCCAACCAAGTGCGTTTGGTGAATCTTTTACGGCAAAAGCGATGGTTTCGCCCAATCCTTGTGATGGCGGGTCCATAACGCTAAGTTCGATTGTCTCGCCTGCTCCCTCTTTGAAATATGAAAGCTGCTCTAGCTCACTGCTTAATTCACTCGCAGGCGGCACAATCACCATGCATTTTGCAGGAATACCTTCTTGCGCGGCTAAGGTCATGCCCGCGAGAATATTTTCTAAGGTAATTAACAGCAGAGGTTTGCCATCTTCTAGCGGATGCAGGAGCTTGTTCGCGTTGAATCTTGTGCTTTTACCCGATGCACAGACAATGATTAGGATCATGTCGTTAGTGTTCATCTTTTGAGTCCATATATTTAAAGTTTATCCCTAGATTTTCCTCGAAGTGTCCGCACGACGTCAGACATAACCGCCAAGGCTATCTCTGCCGGAGTTTTACTGCCAAGCGCGAGGCCAATTGGCATAATAATGCGCTCAATCTGTTGGTCAGTTAAGCCGCCAGAGGATTTTAAACGCGCAGCTCTTGCGTTAGAGGTTCGATGAGATCCCATCACACCAATATAAAATGCCGGTGTTTTTACCGCGTCCATCATCGCTAAGTCGTCGATGCGCGGGTCGTGTGTTAACGCCACCACGGCGGTCATCGAGTGACACATGCCTTTGGTAGCGATCACTCTGGATGGAAACAGGCTTTTGGTGGTAACGCCCTGTACGTTAAAACCATCAAACACACCTTCGTTGGGATCGCAGATAATCACTTCAAACCCTAAGGTGGCGGCAAAACTAGCACAAGCGGCGGACACTGGTGACATGCCCGCAATAATCAGTTTGGCGGCTGGGCCAACGCGTATCTCGGCGACAGCGTCTTGATAAGTGACTTTTGGCCCGGTAATGCTGGCATCTTCAATCAGCGTTTTGGCGCCAGAACGAATATCCACTTTGCGTATCAACGGGCTTTGACCATTCAAAGCACTGAGTAGATCGTTTAAATGCGCCCTATTTAGCTCATTCGCAGCAAGCTTCTCGACCAATACCTCTAGGATGCCACCGCAAGGCAACGACACTGAGGAAGTTGTCGTAACCGAGAAAGATGATGCTTCGCCATAACGCACCACCTGAGCACTTTGATCGAACTCCCCCGTTTTTAGGCGTTCGATAAAATCCTCTTCAATGCAACCACCTGATAAAGAACCTACCCAGCGGCCATCACTTTTGGTCGCCAACAAGGCACCTGGAGGACGTGGCGAAGAGCCATACGTCGATAACACGGTGCATAGCCATATGGGTTCGTCTGCTTCTAACCAGCTGAGCGCATTTTCGACGACCTGAACATCAAGAAACTGCATAGTGGTTTTGTTTAGCCTCTAATAAAACGTTTAAAGTTATATTGGTTGCATTCACTTAGGGCAATGCGCACCCGAAGCTACCCATGCAACGTATAACTGACCAAACGCTTCCTGTGAGCCCGGTGCTGGAATACGGCCTTCTCCAGGCTCCCAACCCCAACCCACCAAGGTATCTTTTGACATGTGATGCTTAAGCTCTTGCAAAGTCTTACCACCGTTGCGTTTCTTGTCTTTAATTTGCGCACAGATATCGCTTAGTGATTTTCCTTCCCAAGCCATCGACGTTGGTGCTAAGTGCCAAGCAGGGTCGCCCGGGATGCTTTTGATGTCAGCTGCTTGAGCGACCACATCGACATTTTCACTCAGGTGACATGTTTTACACTGCATTCCAGGCATACCAGTACCGCCCGGACCGCGCATGACCGGTGGCTGGTGTGGTTGCATTAGCATGCCTTGCAGTGGGCTGTCGCCTTTGGGGTGACAGTTAACGCAGCGCGGATGCTGTATCACCTTGCCCATTTCGACAAAAATAGATTGTGAGCGAGTCACTTCATTTTTGATGTCTGCAAAGGCACTGACAGGCTGAAGATCTTGCTTGGCAGGCGTTTCGGCAACGGCATAGGGTGTAGCACATGAAACGAGCACCCCAAATAAGAAGGTTTTAATACCCAGATGCGTGCGCGCTTTAGGTTGTGTTTTCATTATTTTATCTCCCTTAACTTAGTTGTGAACGAACTAATGGCAAACGTCTAACAGGCTTGCCAGTTAAGCGTCGCCACGCATTTGCCACCGCCGGACCAATGGGCGGAACACCGGGTTCGCCGACGCCCGTGGGAGATTCGTTAGATTCAATAATTTCGACAATAACCTCAGGCATTTCGCCGATGCGCAATGAACGATAATCATGGAAGTTGGACTGTTTGATATAGCCACCCTCGCCTAAGGTAATTTCGTCATAAAGTATGGCCCCTAGTCCGTAACCGACGCCCCCTTCCATCTGTGCTTTGATGATGTTGGGGTTAACGGCCACGCCGCAATCCACAGCAACCCAGACCTTGTGTACCTTAGGTGTTCCGTCGGCTTGTACAGACACTTCGGCGATTTGCGCAACGTAAGAACTAAAGCTTTTATGCACCGCCACGCCGTGCACACGGCCTTTGGCAGGCTTGCCAGCAGATGAAGCCATTTGTGCAACGCGACGCAGCACAGCAGACTCCCGGGGGTTATTTTTAAGCAGCGCTAAGCGCCCTTCAATCGGATCTTTGCCAGACTTCTCTAACAATTCATCTAGGAATACTTCGACCGTAAACGCTGTGTGCGTGTGCCCTACCGATCGCCACCACAAAGGCGGCACACCATTAGTTGTGTTGTGAGAAACCATGCGCATGTTTTCGATGACGTAGGGCAAATCACTCGCCCCTTCGACGGAGGTTTCGTCAACTTCATCAGTCTTGCCACGGATCGATTGGCCAACCACCACTTGATCCCAGCCATCGATGGTTCCGTCAGCGTTGATGGCGCCTTTGAGTTGATGAACATAGATGGGGCGATAAAAACCACCGCGAATATCGTCTTCACGGGTCCAAAACAGTTTTACTGGTCTGGACATGCCGCTGGCTTTAAATACCTCTGACGCTTCCCGCATAAACGGCGAGTTAAATTGAGCACGACGACCAAAGCTGCCACCGGCAAGTTGCGTATGAATGCGTACCTTGCCGGCATCGATCTGACAGACTTCAGAAATCGCTTGTTTATCGCCAGTTGGAAACTGCGAACCTGCATAGCAATCGATAGATCCGTCGCGTTGACGCATTAGCACAGCGTCTAACGGTTCCATTGGCGCATGCGCCAAAAACGGAAACACAAATTCAGCTTCATGGGTGGTAGATGTGTCGTTGCTGAACGCTTTGCTTATATCCCCTCGTTCCGTCGCGGTGATCCCCTTCTTACCAATCATGGCGCGGTAGCTATCGATGATTTGTTCGCTTGAGCGAGTTTCCGCTGCAGACTCATTCCATTTAACGTTCAGTGCTTGGCGTCCTTTTAGCGCCGCGTAGGTGTTTTCTGCATACACTGCAACACCGCTTGGAACTGCCTTCACATCAACCACGCCAGGAATTGCCAAAGCCGCTTTAGCATCCAACGAAGAGACCGTTGCGCCATAATGAGAGGGATGCAGCACGGTGGCTATCAGCATATTGTCTAGCTGCAGGTCCAAGGTGAATTTAGCTTCACCATTAGTTTTAACTTTAGTATCAACTTTGGGTCGATTTTCGCCGATCAATACAAAATCGCTGCTATTTTTTAAAGTGACTTTTTCTGGAGGCGTTAGCTTTGCAGCGTCCGCAGCAAACGCGCCAAAGCCAGATTCTTTGCCAGATTTGGCATGGCGAATACGGCCTTTTTCAACGGTTAGTTCGCTTGCTGGTACCGACCACTCTATAGCCGCGGCCGCCAATAGCATGGTACGTGCTGTCGCACCGGCTTCGCGCATTTGCGTATAGGAGTTGGCCATAGTCGTTGAGCCGCCCGTAAGCTGAGCGCCAAACATGGTGTTGGCGTACAGTTCATTATCTGCTGGCGCTGAGTCAACACGAATCTGAGCCCAATCTGCGTCCATCTCTTCCGCAACTAAGGTCGCCAAACCCGTGTAAGGTCCTTGACCGAACTCGATGTGTTTGGATAACACCGTTACCGTGTCATCGGGAGCAACAATTACGAAGGCATTGAGTGTTTTGGCAGCACTCTTACTAGCGTTGTTACTTGCATCGTAGGCTTGGGCTAGGCCTTTGGGCGTGAGGGTGAAACCGACGACTAAACAGGAACCACCGAGAAAGCGACGACGACTTGTGTTTACAGATGAAGACGATGTCATGCCGTTTCTCCTTTCACGTTACTGGAAGCGCTGGCCGTTAGTGTGCCTGCGGCATCGTGAATGCCTTGGCGAATACGTTGATAAGTGGCGCAACGGCAAATGTTTCCTGCCATGGCATTATCAATGTCTTGATCGGTTGGATTGGAATTGGCTTTTAATAAAGCTACTGCGGACATGACCTGCCCAGACTGGCAGTAGCCGCATTGAGGAACATCGATGGCGACCCATGCACGTTGAACCGCGGTGGCTTCGGCGCTGACCTTGGAACTGAGAAGGCCTTCAATGGTGGTGACTTCTTTGCCGCTCACTTCAGATATTGGCGTCACACAGGATCGTAACGTAGAACCATTGAGATGCACGGTGCAGGCGCCGCACTGAGCAATACCACAGCCATATTTTGTGCCGGTGAGCTTTTTCTCATCTCGAATAACCCACAACAAAGGCGTGCTTGGATCACCATTGAATTCGGTTTGTTTGCCATTTAATTGGAATTTGATCACTGGTGGCGCCTCTTTTTTAACTTGATTTTTTATTTAAACTTTCGATTAGTGTGATGAAGTGTGAAAAAGTTTGATATTTATAAAATTATGCCAGATCTCACCAGAACCAAAACGAGAGGCACTCCCAATTGCTATCAAGCAGTTGCTATCACAAAAGGTTAATTACGTTGCATGATTGTTCAGTATTTAGCAGCAAAAACCCGGACAATCTGATCGTTACGCCAAGCATGGCTGGGAATGCCATCTTACCTGCGTTAGAATCCTGCGACTAAATAAGTTGGCTGCAATAATGCTCGCTCGACGAGTGCGTAACTGGTAAATGCTCTCTTATATATGTCTTAAGGGATGCTAAAAGCTACGTCAGAAACCACGTCACAAACCACGTTGATGTAGTTATGTTTGCGTTTCATTATTGTTGATAAAACAACTTTTCCATTTTGATCTACTCAGGTGAATCACTCTTTATGTTTGTTATTGGTCAGCGCTGGATTAGCGAAGCTGAAACGGAATTAGGCTTAGGTTTAGTGCAGGGTGTCGATTTTCGCATGGTCACGCTTTACTTCCCCGCTCAAGATGAAGAAAGAACGTACGCTTCTGACAATGCGCCCCTAACACGAGTCAAATTTGCCATTGGTGATGAAGTACCGCTGCACGATGGCACCACCATGACCATTGATGAAGTCACCGAAATAGACGACATTCTTTTTTATCGTGAAGGCGAACGCCAAATCCCGGAAATTCATCTGAGCGCCTCTATTCAGATGAACTCGCCCTCCGACCGTTTATTTACCGGTCAGGTCGATCAAAACCAATTGTTTGAACTTCGCCGCATGGCGATCAAACGCTTAGCCGTATTACGCCAGCGTTCTTATTACGGTTTGCTTGGCGCTCGCACCAGCCTTCTGCCGCATCAGTTACACATTGCCAATCAAGTGACCCAAGATACCTTACCGCGTGTATTGCTGGCGGATGAAGTCGGTTTGGGCAAAACCATCGAAGCAGGCTTGATACTGCATCGTTTATTACGTTTAC
>JARGOI010000306.1 GCA_029212275.1 Thalassolituus sp. | reverse complement strand
CAGGCAAACGTATGGGACACGCCGGTGCCATTATCTCTGGTGGTAAGGGTACAGCTGACGAAAAATTCGCAGCCCTTAACGATGCAGGCGTTACCACGGTTCGCAGCCTAGCGGATATTGGTAAAGCACTGAAAGAGAAAACAGGTTGGTAAGTTAGGCTTGTTGAAAGAGCCCGCTGTCCGAAAGGATCGCGGGCTTTTTTGTGGGTGGGGGGTTAAAAGAATTAAAATTTCAATCATTAATCTTAAGAAACTGATTGTTAATCAGTTGGTTAGATAAAACTGCGTTGTAATAGTGTGCCAATTGTTAAGATAGCTTGGTGTGTAAACGCGCATGCGCGTTTACACACCGGTCAATTAGGCAGAATGCGGTACTTTTAATTGCTAAAACAGCAGGTTAGACTCCGGCCATAGAAGGGAAGCGAAGCGTCAAAACGCGCATGCGCATTAATAAACTGTTAGTTTTACAGAAAAGGATGTGCCAATTTTATGAATATCAACATGACAGTCGTTTGTGATGACTGTGGTACAACAACAAACTGCCGAGTTGGTATGTCAAATAGGCGAGTGCAACCGCTTCGTTTTGTCTGTGAAGAGTGCCTTTCACCGATTGATATAAATGTAAATATTGGTCAAGGAATAACTGTTGCCGGTGCGAATCAAATAAAGTCGAAAGGACCATTTGATGCTACGACGCCATTCGTTGATCTACACCTAGACTTTCCTGTTTCATTTGAAAAATATGTTATGGGGCAAACCCCGTTCATGCGAGCAACACAAAGGTGTGGGCATGAGAATATGCAAATTCATGCATTCAGAGTAAATACCCTAAATCATATATCTGAAAGCTCGGCCGAAATTAAGAAGATCATCAAGTTATATAGGAATGGCAAAGAAAAACTATACCGCAAAAGAGTGCTGTCATTTCTCGAGGCAGATATGGATTGTAAAAAGAAGATTGATCAAAACTATGCCTTGTATCATCTCCTTGAAAGGTGTTTTTCACCCTTTAATGAACCCAGAAAAAATCTGGAAACAGTCGAGGCGTATACTGAAAAAATCATTTTCTTTGCTGAAAATAAAAAAGACGAGTTTGAATGCTTTTTAAAAGCGGTGGTTGATTCTAATTTCTTAAAAAACCTACAAGATGACTGCCTGCAGATATATCCAAAAATTCTTGATTTTGAACTTATTTTAAGACCTGCACTATTTCTTGATTTTGATGACACATATGAGAATTCAAGAGTAGCTTACAGAGTCTCAAGCCATGACTTTGAAGAGATTAAGGATTTATATAAAGATATATCGGAGGTGCTGTCTCGCCAACTAGTCTTAATTGCAGGCGTAAATAATCTAGAGAAACGTGGTGATCATAATAAATTTGCCGAGTTCGACAAAATTAAGTCGCCCTCATCCCTAAATAAGTTCGCTGATGTGCCATTCGGTCAAAAACTAGACCTAATTGATACTCCTTGGCACTCAATTGATAAAAAAGTAGCTGACAATCAACTGAGGAATTCAATAGCTCATTTTAAAGTAGAGTACGACGAGCTTAGCCAGCAGTTAACATACTTTCCGAGAAAGGAGGGTATTAAGCAAGAAAAGTCTGAGAAAATGTATTTTTTGGATTTTAGTAGAAAAATCCTTCTTGCATATAGAGAGATGCATAAGTTGAATCATCTAATTAAGTGCCTTTATGTATTTTATTATTTATACACCGAGCCAGAGTAAAACTAACAAGGCAAATCAGTCTGACGGATTTTCCGTTACTCGTTTTGTGGTTTTACGCTACGCTACCACAAAACAATTCACTACAAAGCCGCAGCTGTTTGCGGCGTTATACCAGTAAAGAGAAATCATGAAAATTAGATACTTAGAAGAAGATTTAGAGTTATATGACTCAGAGACGTTTCTTGCGTTTGGGCTCGGTGAAACGCAGGTAGAGATCGGAGATGAGAATCAAGGAGAGGTTCTAATATTTACATTTAATTTTATTTCTGATGACACTCAAGAAAGAAGCATAACTTGGGATCAAAAAAGCAACACGGAAGTAAAGGCTAATCTCATAAATTGGAATGATGTGATTGGCACAACATTGATAAAGCCTCTTAGGGGGGGATCTCTTTTCAATCGAGAGATGGTTTTGACATTTGCCTCAAGAAAAATTGGCAGTGAAGGTGAGACGCGAGAGATATCACTTAGTGTCTATATTGGCAAGGAGCTGCCCAATGGCTAATTTCAAAGTGAACACAACCATATCTGCTCCATCTGAAATTGATATTCCGCTGGTCAGGGCTGACCATCATGAAACTAGCAATATATTTAGATTGTTCTTCGAGGTCTTTTTGTCAGTATTTTCCGCCCTATTAGGCTACACACTATCTATACCTTCACCTCAGGCAATTCATTATATTGCCCTTTCCATAACTGGTATCGCGGCGTTAGCCTTTATTGGAATGTATATTTATTTTAGCTATCGCGCTAAAAAAGGTATAACAAGTTAAGGCTGTCTATTTTGGACAGTCACGATAAGGCGATAAAAAAACGATAGATAGACTGAATAAATCAAGGTAAGCGAAGCGTTGAAACGCGCATACGCACGAATAAACTGTTAGGCAATAAGAAGTTGAATATGGTCAGTCACTCTAAGTCATTAAGAAACTGATTGTTAATCAGATTGTTAGATAAAACTACGTTGTAATAATGTGCCAATTGTTAAGGTAGCTTGGTGTGTGAACTCGTATGCACGTTTATATTCTTAGCCAAATATCGCAATAAGCGCTTTTCCAATAGAAAACAACGAGATAGACTGAAATAAGTCAAGGGAAGCGGAGCGTCAAAACGCGCATGCGCATGAATAAACTGTTACGCGTTTAGTTAGGCTACATAGGCATGATTGAAATACTGAAAGAGTTTGGCTTTTTAATGCCATATGCAACGGCCTTCGGCGTTTCTGTTGCTATGATTCAGTTGTGGAGAACTGCAACGCAAGCAGTGACCACGTTTGAGGATTCCATCTCAAAGGAATATCGAGATATCGCCCGGAGGATTTCATACAAGGCTCTTGTTGGGATGGAGATGACTGACCATGAAAAAGACGAAGCGCTTAATGAAATCTATAACTACATGGATCTCTGTAATGAGCAAATTTTCCTCCGTAAATCTAGACGTATCCGCAAGAGTACCTGGGGCGATTGGCAAGAGGGAATGCGAAGCAATTTTGGGCTACCGTTCTTTAACGAGGCCTCCGAAGAAATTCTAGAGAGGTTACCAAAGACGTTTACGGAGCTGAGGCGTGTAAGAGATTGTGACTACAACACGGACCCACGAAAATGGTAGCTCATAACAATATAAGGCAGTGGGGCATATTTTCCTTAGCTGCGCTAAAATCGAAAAATATGTCTTGTTTTAGGGCGTTATGCAGAATAAAAAGGATTGAACATGAAAGTTAAAGATTTAATAGAAAAACTAAAAAAACTAGATGGGGGCCTAGAAGTACTTTGCTATTCCGAGGATGAATCGCTCATCGGTGATGATAATGGAGTAAAAGCACTGGATATAGTAGACGTAACCGAGACCAAGCTATCAGTTTCGAGAAGCCAAGTCGGGAAAGTAGAATTAAGCTTTTCGGGAACTGGTTCAGACCGGTCTTTCGCACTCGTTGAAATTACTGCAGATTTGTAAGATTTAATTTCTTAGTCTTTCATGGACAGTCACTCTAATCGTTCCTATAACGTAGCAGGGGAGTATGTAGTGGTACAGTGATTTTGGCCACCTAAATAGAGGTGATATCATCACCTCA
>JARGOI010000305.1 GCA_029212275.1 Thalassolituus sp. | reverse complement strand
TGAAGTTGAGCATTCGTTTTAAGAAGGACTTGACAACTTCTACAACTGTACATATAAACACTGTATATAACATCAGTTTAAGAGTGTCACATGCTAGCGACATTATCTGTACATAATTTTGCTTTGGTCGACCAAATGACTTTGGAATTTGGTGCCGGAATGACGGTCATCAGTGGTGAAACCGGTGCTGGTAAATCCATTTTACTGGATGCATTGGGCGTGGCGTTAGGCCAACGCGCAGACGCCAATTGGGTGCGACGTGGCAGCAATAAAGCAGAAGTCTCGGCAGCATTTGATAACAACCCAATCGCCATTGCTTGGTTAGAAGCCAATGAGTTACCCGTCGATGACGAGATCATTCTGCGCCGCAGCATCACCGCGGAAGGTCGTTCACGCGGATTTATTAATGGACGCTCGGCATCGGCTTCCGACCTGCGTGATTTAGCAAAATGTTTAATCGACGTGCATTCACAACACGCGCACCAGCGCTTGCTAGAAAAAGACAGCGCCCGTGGCATCGTCGATGCTTATGCACAATTAACCACCGAGGCGAACCAATTAGCGGACCACTGGCGCACATGGAAGCGCAGCGCCAAACAGTTAACAACATTACGTAATAGCAGTGGCGAATTACTAGCACAGCGTCAGCTGCTGGCTTATCAAGTAGAAGAACTGCGCGATTTGGCACCGCAAGAGCACGAACTGGAAGACCTAGAAGCCGAACACAAGCGCCTCTCCAACGCCGAACACACCATTCTAAGCGGCCAATCCGCTATTGCTGCCAGCAGTGGTGATGACAGCGGTAACGGCGACAGTGATGCTGCTAGTCAGCTGATTTATCAATCGTTACAACGCTTGGATGATATCGACGACAAACACCCATTATTAGAAGAAGCACGAGATTTACTGACCCAAGCGCGTATTCAAGTCGATGAGGCCATGCAATCGTTAGAACAATATTTAAGCAACATCGATATTAACCCGCATCGCTTGCAGCAGTTAGAAAGCCGTCTCAGCAGCTATTACACCATGGCACGCAAACATCAGATTCATCCCGAAGCCTTATACGATTACTGGCAAAACCAAGAACAAGCTTTGGCCAGTTTAAGTTTGTCGGATGAAGATCTAGAGGCCCTTGAGCGCGAAGTAAGCGCTCACGAAACCACTTATCGCGAAGGTGCACGCAGCTTGGGTGAAAAACGTCGCAAAGCGGCAGTTAAACTAGATAAAGCCATCATGGGACATTTCGAATCGTTGGCATTAAACAACGCTCGCTTCACCACACGTTTTACCGAATTGGATACTAAACAAGCCAATGCCAATGGCAGCGACGATATTTGGTTTGAAGTACAAACCAACCCCGGTATGCCCGCAGGCCCGTTAGGCAAAGTAGTGTCGGGCGGTGAATTAGCGCGCATCAGTTTGGCCATTCAAGTTGTCACCGCGGCAACAACAGAAACACCCTGTTTGATTTTTGACGAGGTTGATGTCGGCATTGGCGGCGGCACCGCCGAGCGTGTGGGTCGGTTGATGCGCCAGCTTGGTAAGCAATCACAAATTATGTGTGTGACTCATCAGCCCCAGGTCGCTGCGCAAGCGCATCAGCACTTTCAGGTAAGTAAGGTCAGTGGGGATAAGGCGACGCATACGCGTATCCGCGAATTGAAAGGCAATCAGCGTTCGGAGGAAGTGGCGCGTATGCTTGGCGGAGTCGAGATTACCAGTCAAACTTTGGCACATGCCAGCGAAATGCTGGCACTGGCGACGTCGAGCTAACAGGGTTGAGCTAACAAGGTCGAGCTAAATACTCTCCATTTGACGTAATGTGTTTGTACGCTTCAATTTGCAGCCCTAGTCACTGTGCAGACATTAAATGAAGCGTGCAAAACACGGAAGAGAATTACATTTTCTTTTTACGAACATACAGCACGAGGTTGTGATCAATTAAGTCAAAGCCATGTTGCTCAGCAATTTCATGCTGAAGTCGTTCTATTTGATCGTTGGTAAATTCAATAACGCTACCCGTTTCCATATCCACCATATGATCGTGATGGTCACCTCGGTCTAATTCAAATACCGAGTGACCTCCATCAAAATTATGGCGTGTCACCAATCCTGCGGTCTCAAATTGCGTTAGCACGCGATAGACAGTAGCAAGGCCAACGTCTTCTCCAGCCTCGATTAAGGCCCGATAAACATCTTCTGCACTGAGATGTAAGGTCTCGTCTGTTTCAAGAATAGAAAGGATTTTGACACGTGGTAGCGTGACTTTTAGACCTGCTTTGCGCAACTCCACGTTTTGTTCTGACATTATCTACCTCTAAAATTTCACGGTGATCGTTTCACAGAGGATGGGAACTTCAGGTATCATCCCAACCGTTAGTCATTCATTTGCGGATAATACTATTCCTATGCAACGCATAATTCTGACCGCTTTACTTGGTTTTGCAACCATAACCGTCACTGGCTGCGCCTTTCCAGGGGTTTATAAGCTCAACATCCAGCAAGGCAACATCGTTAAACCAGATATGTTAGCGCAACTGGAACCCGGCATGACCAGCAACCAAGTGATTTATGTCATGGGCAATCCAGTCTTAAACGATCCATTTACCGATCGCTCTTGGGACTATATTTACACCCTAGAACAGCGCGATAAAATCACCAAGCGTTATCACATCACCTTATTTTTTGACGAGCAAGGCGGTTATACCCATTACACCGGTGAACTTCCTGTTGAAGACATCAAAGGGGAAGATCAATCCGAAACCTTACCTGCTGGCGCAGAACAGTTACCCACCTCTGCACCCATAGAAATTTAGTTTTTCAAACGTTATTTTGCAGCGGCCTTGGCCGCTCGGTTAGCACGCGCTTGTTTTGGATCAATCAGCAGTGGTCGATAGATTTCTATACGATCACCCTCTACCAATGTGGCATTTTGCGGATCTCTGACCGCCTTACCAAAAATGCCAAACTTTGCCTCGTCTATATTCAACTCAGGAAACTCGCGTTGAATGCCAGATTGCTTAACCGCTTCCAACAAAGACGTGCTGGGCAGGATGTCTAACGACAAAATACGTTGTTTATTGGGCAACGCATACGCTACTTCTACAGTAATTTTCTCAGCCATAAACGACCTTTGCTCGCTTCACAAAGGCATCGACCATCATTCCAGCTACTTGCTTAAACAAGGCACCCATGGCGGCTCCAGTGATGGGATTGCCCATTTCAAAGTGCAATTCTAGCGAGACCTTACAGGCGTCATCGGACAGTGGTTGAAATTGCCAGTGCCCAGCAAAACGACTAAAAGGCCCTTCCACCAAGGTAATCTCCATACGCTCAGGACGAGTCAGATGATTACGGGTGATAAAGCTTTGCTCAAATCCGGCTTTCGATAACGTTAATTCAGCTTCGATAAAGCTTCCACTACTTTCTAGTACACGCGCGGCGCGACAGCCGGGTAAGAATTCTGGGTATTGACTGACGTCGTTAACCAAGTCGAACATGGCTTCTGCGCTATGCATCACCAATGCACTTCGGGTGATATGCGTCATGTTAAAACATCCTAGTGTGTGCGTTACAACAAACCATTTATAAATACTAATGCGACCGCAGCAGGGGAAATGACACGAATCATCACTTTCCACACCTGCAAGATGGCGGGCGACAGTCTAGCTTCATCAGTCACGGCGCGCCATGACATAAACCAACCCACGAATATCGCTATCATCACGCCGCCTAACGGCATCAGTAAATTAGTGGTTAAAAAATCCAACATATCAAACACCGTTTTACCGGTGATGGTATG
>JARGOI010000304.1 GCA_029212275.1 Thalassolituus sp. | reverse complement strand
CAGCTAACTCCTTTCTCTACTGCTGATGTGATGCACTTCGGAGTTGAATCCGCGACATGATGGATTAGATACACTTTATGGTTATTGGTACAAAATTTATTTGGCTTCTAATAATACCGTTCAAGCTAGCGCCCTTGCGTGTGGTGTTTCAATCGAGGGTTTAGTAAAGAAATATTTTGAATCATGCTTTCCTGTTCCTAATGATGAATTGGAACACTTGAATAAAGCAAAACTTATGTTAAAAGACATAGATATTGATCAGGGAGTCAAAGATAAATTGAACTCTTCGCTTGATAATTTCAAAAATAAATCACCAAAGAGAGTTTTATTTGAGGTCTGTAAAGAAATTGATATCAATAGCAAATTGGTAAGAATTTGGAGTGGTCTTCGTAATAGATCGGCTCATGCAGATGATCTTGATATGGATCAACAGAAATTCGAGGAGTACTTTTTGCAATATATCTCATGTTTTTATCTGTTTTATAGACTTTTATTTCTAGTCATCGAATACAGAGGAAACTGTATTGATTATACTTCTATAGGTTGCCCAGAAATACAGGCATATAAAATTGAATAACAAAGCGTTGTAACCGTCAGCAAAAACTGTCACTTGTTTTGCAAAAAAAACGCAAAACAAGCACAAAAGCCTAATCGAGATAGTCACTATAAGTGAATAATGAGTACTACCCAATGCGTGGAGCGTGAATGGCACAGAATATAAACTCAGCTTATCGAATAAAAATGATCTTAGATAAGACTAAAGCTAAGGCTGATAAAATCCCAGCACACGAAGTATGGTCAGAGGTTTTTGACTTATCTGAATCAGACTTACATAAAAGAAATTTTGCAATATCTAGGTGTTTGGCCGACCTACATGATGAAGTTGAGTTGGTACGAAGCGAAATGTTAAAGGCTGGATATTCACCTAATTTGTACGAACCAACCTTGAATAAATGTAATGCTACATTTGCTGTTCAGCTAATTCCTGGACAATGGGCTCAGCCCAAGCAACAAATAACCTCCGAGGTATCAACGGTGCTTGGTTTTTGCTCCGAGATCTTACCAAATGAAGAAGAGTTAGTTGATGAGGCCAGCTTAAAAGAATTGAGAAAAATGGCAGTTGAGCTTCGGGAACTGTTAAAGCACTCTACTTTGCCACCATACACAAATCATATCATCGAAAAACACGTTTCTAAAATAGAAGAAGCAATATCATCTTACAGAGCTGTTGGGATAAAAGCCTTAGAAGAAGTCATGCAATCTGCATATGGTGAGGTAATTTCAAATGAAGGAGTTTTCAAAGAGGCTAAAGGTAGCACTGAGCTAAGTAAGCTATCCAATATGTGGCAAAAAACTAAAAGCGTATTGGATGGCGTCGCGTCGGTTAACAAACGAATAGGTGGTGTACAAGGTATGGCTGAAAAAGGCGCAAGTCTTTTAGAGTTTATTCAAGGCCTGTAGTGGTACAGTGGCTATCCGCAAGGATTTTGAAATAGTATTTCCTAAGGTTGACAAGAGATTCTGCAAATATCAGGAGATGTTACTTGCGCAGCCTGATGAAATTTAACAAACTGCTGAAACTCGTTTTGGCCACAAAAAACGTGCCCTCCACAGGAATCACTGACATTCACTGTTTAGCGAGTCGTTAGCAGTATTAAAAAGTAAGGTGTCGTTATTAATAAAAACTTACATAAATACTGCGCCACGACCACTAGTCAATATAAACGCTATGCTTGTGAAGAGCTCGCTGCGAATATTAATATTAATTGCTTCAAGAATGACCCATCCGTGAAATCTAGCTTGAAGTTTCTGTGCACAACGTCTTGGGCTAGAGAGCAAGTAGAGAATCTTTATATCTCTACGTTTGCTCTACCAGACAGCTAGAGAATGCATAACTAGGCATTGTATTAGGCATTCAAAATAGCGCGGCTGAGTTTGATGCTATATAAAATCAAAACCGAAACGCGCGGCATAATACAGTGCCGATGACCACAGCACACAAGTAACCGCCAGCGTCACCAGGATGCGCGGTTTATGCGTGCCGAGCCTGGCAGAAATCCACACTCCCAACGGTATGCCAACCAACACCGGTGTTAATAGCATCACCCCAAAGAAGCCATAACGCCGCCAGAAGCGCACGTATCGCCTCAATTCCGGGCGGAACTTCGGTGTGTTTTGTTTCTTGGGTAACATTCGACGGATCAGCATATTGATATCGCGACTGAAACGAAGTGTCACGGTGGCGCTGATCATTGCCGCACTTACACTCCAGCCAATCATTTCCCAGTAGGAGAATCCGTAGGGTACGCTTAGTACAGGCCCTAACCATGTTTTCCAGAGACTTAGAAAGAAAACGGAAAGAACCTGCATTAGATAAGATTCGATCATGTATATGGCTCCGACTTTAACGTTGTTTTTATTTGGTGTTGTCAGCTGCCTTAGATCCGGCGCTGCTTCGTCATTTCAGTAATCACAGGTCTTCTGCTGTTGGAGACTCTTCCGCTCTTTATGTAAAGCGATGAGGTAGAATCAATGCTTTTTGGTCGGTCTATCTATCAACTTAAAAAACCTAATCGAAACAGTTACTATAAGCGGTAATATTTAATAGGAAATAGAAATGATCACATGGCACTGTCAGGTGTTTAGCGAGCTATCCAATTATACCTTATATGACTTACTGAAGCTTCGCACTGATGTATTCGTCGTAGAACAAAATTGCGTTTTTCCTGATTTAGATAACTTGGATACGCTTCCTAACACTCGACACTTGTTTGCCTTGCAAGATAATAAAGTGGTCGCTTATGCGAGGCTTTTAGCAAAAGGTGATTGCTATCCTAATCATACCAGCATAGGTCGAGTGGTTGTCGCACAAGAAAGCCGTAAAGATAAAATTGGTCATGCATTGATGACTCGTGCCATTGAAGAAACACTCAACCTCTGGCCAGATAGTCCAATCAAAATTGGCGCACAAGCATATCTTGTAAAATTTTATCAGAGCTACGGTTTTATTATTGTTTCCGAACCCTACATCGAAGATGGCATAGAGCATTATCATATGACGAGGGAGACGGAAGTAAGGCTTTGATCTGTTTTGGATACTTGTGTTCATTCCGTAACGATCACACTGGTGCTGTGATAGCCTAATCGAGACAGTCCCTGTGAGTGCATCTAACAGTGCTTCTATCAGTACTTATTACCACTATAACTGGGTGACGGTTCAGACCTTTGACTATGCTCCGTCAATCTGGACAAGTGATTTTTCAGCCTTGGCTTGCACGAGCACCTGAGTTATAAGTTTATATTAAAGATAAATCATCTGAACTGAGTTGAACGAGAAATAGGCATGGCGATATACGAAATTAAACACCCCTTGGTTCAACACAAGCTGGGCTTGATGCGTAAAGCTGGGGTAAGCAGTAAAAACTTTCGTGAATTAGCGAGTGAAATTGGCAATCTACTGACTTATGAAGCAACGCGAAATTTAGAAACAGAACCAGAAACTATTCGAACCTGGAATGATGAAGAGATTGAAACCCAAAAAATTAAAGGCAAAAAAATAACCGTAGTTCCTATTTTGCGGGCTGGTTTGGGTATGCTAGATGGGGTTATGACTTTAATTCCAAGCGCTAGAATTAGTGTGGTTGGTTTATATCGTAACGAAGAAACGCTAGAGCCAGTCGCTTATTTTGATAAAGTCGTGATCGATATTCCTGAACGTACTGCACTGATCATAGATCCGATGTTAGCGACCGGTGGCACATTGATCGCAACGATTGATTTATTAAAACAAAAAGGCTGTATGCATATAATGGGCTTATTT
>JARGOI010000303.1 GCA_029212275.1 Thalassolituus sp. | reverse complement strand
GTGGTGTACACAGACTTAGCTTTGCCTGAGTATAAAAGTTCGCGCTTTTCCATGGGTTGTCTCCGGAAAATAAAAAGTCAAAAATCAGTAATTTGATACCAAGGTGAAATCTCATCCTGAACAAGCATGTCAACTTGATGAGGCTCACATTCTAATACCTTTGCCAACACTTGGCTGACCAAGTTTCGGTCGTTATTTTTTTCGCTGATATGGCCAGCCGTGACTAAACGCAGTCCCGGCCAGCGAACCCGTTGAATAAAATCGGCACATTGACCATTGCTCAAATGACCGAAGTCCCCTGCCACTCGTGTCACTAACGAGGGCGGATACGGTCCATTGCGCAGCATATCTGGATCATGATTTGCTTCCACTTGCAGCGCATGACATCCCTGATAAGCGTCAATCACATAAGGTGTTAGCGATCCAAGGTCGGAGAGTATACCAAGCTTATGGCCAACGTCATTGTGAATCACAAATTGCAACGGTTCATGCGCATCGTGAGGCACCACAACCGCCCGAATGTTAAGTCCACTGACGTGCGTTACTTGATCGGCAGAAATACATTGCCACAAAGGATGATGTAGCCATCCCATGCGTTTTGCGGTGCCAAACGAGGTATAAAATGGAATATCCAGTGATTCACACACTTTGACCACACCTTTGGCATGATCGCCATGCTCGTGAGTCACGAATACGGCCCGTAAAGAGACAGGATCGACGTTGGCTGCCATCATGCGTTGCACGAATACTTTACGTGAAAAACCACAGTCGACCAGTATGTGCTGCCCCTTGTATTCAACAAGAGTCGCATTACCTCGACTACCACTACCGAGGGAAATATATCTCACTTGTTCAGCTGATCAACTATCTCTTGAAGCACATCATTGGTGAGCGCTTCTTCAGCCAACGTTTCGAAATCTTTTTGCAACGACAAGTAAACGCCTTTATCCGCACGATTCATTTTTAGTTGGTAAATCAACATAGGATCTTTAGGATCGGACCAAATTCGTGCCCACAAACTGCGCTTTTCATCCGATGCTTCAGGATTAGGCAAGTTTAAATAATAAATACCTAAGCTGCGATTCAAATCAGTCAGGTCGATTGAAGACGCTGCAATAGCGTCGGCAACCCGTGCCCAAGACACGGCGTATGGCGCATCAAGGCGAATAATCAGCGTGCCAGCACCGTCTTTTTCAAGACGCGAATTTAATTCGGCACTGCGGAATTCGCTTAAGGTTGTGGTTTGTTCGTCTTCGTCAGACTCTAACACCAGTGCGGCAGGAATCGGCGTATTAAACTTGTCACCTAAATCGACTACCGTCTCGGATTGAGCTACTGGGTAATAATCTTTAAATTGGACATCGATGCCTTCCGGCAACTGAGTTTCTGGAGATTCTTCAACATCTAAATAATCCAAGGAAGCACTGCGTCCAAAAATAGTACTGCATGCACCCAGTAGCAAAACAGCCATTACCACTGCTGTTTGCTTTAACAGAATTCGAATCATAGTATTTAAAGCAATCCAAGATCGGACAATGCCGATTCAACTTTAGGCTGTAACTGGGGATCCAATCCAACCAATGGCAAACGAATGCCATCAGCGCAACGACTCATGCGTTGTAATGCCCATTTAACAGGAATTGGGTTAGCTTCGACAAACATCGCGTTATGCAAAGACATCAACGTTTCGTTTAACGCACGCGCTTCATCGGCTTTGCCATCCAGAGCCAACATGCATAATTGATGCATCAATTTAGGTGCCACGTTCGCCGTCACAGAGATATTGCCTTTACCGCCTAACAATATTAAGTCAAAAGCGGTCGCATCGTCTCCGGAATACACCGCTAAACGATCTCCGACTAAATTAATTAAATGACGCGCACGATCTAAATCGCCGGTGGCCTCTTTAACTGCGGTAATCTGAGGCACATTGGCTAATTCAGCCACAGTTTCTGGCAGCATATCAATGCCCGTGCGCCCTGGGACATTGTACAACCACTGAGGAATATCGACGGCGGCAGCAATCGCTTCGTGATGTTTGATGATTCCGCGCTGTGGCGGCTTATTGTAATACGGAGTCACCAACAGACAGGCATCGGCACCAACACGCTTGGCTTCGTGAGTTAACTCAATCGCTTCCGAGGTATTGTTAGCGCCGGTACCCGCTATAATGGGACGACGACCTGCAGCCGTTTTAACGACACGCTCTATCACACCCACGTGTTCTTCTGTCGTCAAGGTTGCTGACTCACCAGTCGTTCCAACAGCAACGATGCCGTCGGTGCCTTCTTTGATGTGAAACTCAACCAAACGATCTAAACTTTCCCAGTCGACTTTGCCATCGCTGTGCATGGGGGTAATTAAAGCTACGATACTGCCGGTGATCATTAAATTGTGTCTCCCTTTATACGGAGTTAAGGCAAGGCCATTTATTATTTAGGTGGCAAGTCTACTGCCGCAAAAGCGGACTGACAAGTCAGTCGCTGCTTTCTGTGCCGCTGGCCAGTACAACTGGCCATGCGCGAATGACTGCTTTAAAGAGTGTCGCCAGCGGAATAGCAAAAAATACACCCCAAAATCCCCAGAGCCCACCAAAGACCAAAACTGCAACAATAATAGCAACCGGATGTAAATTCACCACTTCCGAAAACATCAAAGGCACCAAAACGTTGCCATCTAATGCTTGGATGACTGCGTAGATAACCATCAACCACATAAAGGTCTCGGTCCATCCCCATTGCATATAACCGACCAAAGCAATGGGCACAGTAACAATGGCGGCTCCGATATACGGAATCAGCACCGATAAACCGACAGCAATGGCCAGTAAAGCGGCGTAGTTAACCCCAATAATGCTAAAAGCGATATAAGTTACGATACCGACGACGGCAATTTCAATGGCCTTACCACGAATGTAGTTAGCAATCTGAGTATCCATCTCAATCCACACATTGGATAACAAACTGCGTTTGTACGGTAAAAAGCTGTTGAAATATTTGACGATCTGCTCGCCATCTTTAAGCAGAAAAAACACCAAAATCGGCACTAACACACAATAAATAAGCAGCGCCATTAGACCGGTAATCCCAGATAAAGAAAAACTCACGGCTAATTGCCCTAACGACGCTAACTCGTCGCCAATTTGTTTGGTCCACTCGTGAACTTGCGCTTCGGACACCAATTCTGGGTATTGATCGGGTAATAATAACAACAGCTCTTGTCCCTTCCCCGCCATGCGCGGTACTTCGTAAACAAACTGAATTAACTGTTTCCAAGTAGCGGGCAGGATAATCAATATTGACGCTAACAAGATCGTCATAAACAAAGAAAATACGATAATAGTAGCGCTTAAATGACCAATGCCACGACGCTTGCAAAAGTTCATCGCGCCTTGCAACAAATAGGCGAGCACAACGGCGGTTAAAAATGGTGCCAAAACATTGCCTAACAGCATCAGTACCAGCAAAGCGGCGACTAGCAAAAATAGCAATACCAGCGCTTCTTCGTCCGAAAAATATTGATCTATCCAACGTCGAACGACCTTAAACATACTTAGCGTTCCTTCTCTATTCGAAAAATAAAATGACCAGCGTCTTCGGTGAACTCAAGCAACGAATGAGGACTCATAGCAATGTAGCGAGGAATATCGCGAGCACTTCCTGCATCGGTGGCGATGACATGCAGTATATCACCCGCAGCGAGTGAACGAAGCGCCAGTTTTGTTTTTAATAACGGCATAGGACATTGCAATCCACTGACGTCCAGTTGCGTTTCTTTACCAGACAAATTAGACACGCTGACAACCTTTTGTCACACTGAAA
>JARGOI010000302.1 GCA_029212275.1 Thalassolituus sp. | reverse complement strand
AAATCGGTTTTACCGATAGTTTATATCATAATAAGTTGTTTTGCCGATATTTGTTTGTTCGTTATTATGTGTTCATAAAGTAATCAGTCGTCCAACAAATCATGGCGCTGGGTTACTCAATTTTTAGCTAACAATCGACAACATCTTGGAGATGCTATGAGCAACATGATTCGCGAAACAGTTACCAGCGTACACCACTGGAATGAGTCTTTGTTCAGCTTTACCACCACACGTAATCAAGGGTTACGTTTCAAAAACGGTCATTTCACTATGATTGGTTTGGAAATCAATAATAAGCCATTATTGCGTGCTTACAGCATTGCCAGTGCCAACTACGAAGAAGAGATGGAGTTTTTCTCTATTAAGGTACAAGACGGCCCACTGACTCAGCATTTGCAAAATTTAAAAGTCGGAGACGAATTGTTAGTAGGTACTAAACCTGTTGGCACTTTGGTCACAGACAATCTGTTGCCAGGCAAGAATCTCTACTTGCTCAGCACGGGCACAGGCTTAGCGCCATTTCTAAGCATCATCAAAGATTTGGAGGTGTATGATCACTTTGACAAGGTGATTTTGACCCACGGCGTGCGCCATGTGTCCGAGTTGGCTTATCAAGACCGTATTGAGAATGAACTGCCAAATAATGAATATTTTGGCGATATCGTGCGCGAAAAATTGATCTATTACCCCACTGTGACGCGTGAGCCATTCCGTAATCAGGGACGTCTGACCGATTTGATTAGCAGCGGCAAACTAACGGCCGACATTAATTTGGCTGATCTCGATCCAGAAAATGATCGCTTTATGTTGTGTGGAAGCCCTGCGATGTTGAACGACCTAACGACTATGCTGGATAGCATGGGCTTTAAGGAAACTCGCGGTGGTGAACTGGGTCATTACGTTATCGAACGAGCGTTTGTGGAAAAATAGCGTCACCACGAACGGCAATAACATCAACAACAGACACCCTCTATCATAGTGGATGCCAATCCTTGTTCAGGTTGGCATCATTTCTGCTGAGTCTCTTATATATCCGACTGATTCGACAAAATTTTGTCGCATCAGTCGTCTCATATCACGAGAAAAAATAAGAGATTTAGGAGAAAAATATGGCTATTCCGGGCTCTATCGAAGGGGTAATGCAATCGTTAGAAGGCGCGCAAGATGTGGCAAAAGCTATTCGTCTATCTGGATATCTGTTAGAAAAAAATGATCTGAAACGATTATTGGCCGATCTTACTGCGACCGTCAGCGAAACCAAAATGTCGCTCTCGTTACTGCAAGATGCAATAGGGGAGAAAGACAAAGAACTGATACGAATGAATGAAGCACTTTTTTATAAGGGCAATATCCGTCGGCGTGGCGATGGCTATTATAAAACCTTCGAAAATCGGCCTTACGGGCAAGCGTATTGTTCTTACTGTTGGGAAAAAGACCATCAATTATTTCATCTGCATAACCGCATTCTTAATCGTGATGTGCGCATGTGTCCACATTGCAAAAATGAATATCAGGCGATCCGCACTCCTTACTTAGACACCGAGAAACAAACCGCTTAAATCTTACTCTAACTGCTCCATGACACATGGAGCATGGTAAGATGCTCCGCTCATACTCTGGAGATAAAGCGGTGCATCGTCATTTTTTAGAACGTCAATTGTCAAAATTTGTTCTCTCTGTTTTTTCGATATCAGCAGCGATAGTGGTAGTTCAATCCGCCCACGCAGATACCATCCAAATGATACCTGGCAAAGTTAGGCTTGCCGAAGTCGATTCCAATGCCGTTAGTTTGGCCGCAGAAGAAGACGTCTCCATTGTGAGTACTGGTCAACCAAGTGCCGATATCAGCACTTCGAATCCTTCTCAAACGAATTCAGAAACAGAGAAACAAGTTACTGAAAATCCAAAAGACATCGCAAAAAAGCCAAAGACCGAAGAAGTTGAAGTGGAGGTGCTGGATAAAAATGAACTGGGTATTCAGGTGCAGCAAGTTCCAGAACTGGTCGAAAAAATTCGCACCGAGCGCATTGCTGCGTCCAACCCATACGTACTGCTGCCGCATAAACCCAATTTTTTGCTGCCTATTACCTATCAAACGCGTCCAGACAATAAAGAATTACTGCGCGCACTGCGCCGTACCAATGTTGATCCTGACGATGAAAACTATAGTTATCAGCATATAGAAGCCGTCATGCAGTTCAGCGCGAAAACCATCATCGCTGAAGATGTGCTTGGGAAGCTCAGTACCATTGAATTTGCTTACACCAACAAATCGTATTGGCAGGTTTACAATGGCACTATTTCTAAACCATTTCGTGAGACAAATCACGAACCTGAGTTGATTTTTACTTGGCGATTAAAGGATTATTGGCTGGATCGTTTTGCCTTGTCACTCAATCATCAATCGAATGGCCAAACCATTCCACTCTCTCGAAGTTGGAATCGTATCATCGCTGATATGACCAAGGTGAATAACGGCAATGTTTGGAATTTGCGCACTTGGTATCGTATTCCTGAAGAACAAAAAAGCTCGCCTATCGACCCTGGTGGTGACGATAATCCCGATATTTTGGAATTCATGGGTTACGGTGAATTAACTTATATCCATGTTATGGCAAAACATCAGTTTTCTGTCATGGTGCGCGATAACCTTCAGGCGAATGAAAATCGTGGTGCCATCGAGTTGGGTTACAGTTTTCCGCTAACCAAAAAGCTCAAGGGCTATGCTCAATATTTTAATGGTTATGGCGAAAGCTTAATTGATTACAACCGTTATCAAGAACGTTTTGGTATTGGTATCAAACTCAGCGACTGGTTTTAATACATGATAACCCTCGGACTGATTATTAACCCCTATGCAGGCATTGGCGGAGCGGTGGGATTAAAGGGCAGTGATGGGCCTGCAACGGTATCAGAAGCCTTTGCCCGTGGCGCGCAGCAACGCTCCACCGCACGAGCTCGTGCTGCCCTAGAAGTGTTATTGCCATATCGTGATCGCTGTCGGTTTATTACTTGTCCGAAGGACATGGGTGAGAACTTACTCATAGAACTGGGATTTGATTATGATGTGCTGGCTTTTTCCGTCAGTGATCCCAGTACTGCAGAAGACACCACTCATGCGGCTACATTATTGTTAGCGCAACGCCCAGATGTGGTTGTTTTTGCCGGTGGCGATGGCACTGCCAGAGATATCTGCGCTGTGCTAGGCAGCAAAGTCCCCGTTTTGGGCATTCCAGCGGGTGTGAAAATTCACTCGGCGGTATACGGCATTACCCCGCAAGCCAGTGGCGAAGTTTTGGCGCGTTTAATCTGTGGGCAACTGGTCGACATTCGTGACGCTGAAGTACGTGATTTAGATGAAGAGGCTTTTCGCAACGACCAAGTAAGATCACGTCACTATGGTGAAATGCGTGTGCCTCAGGTGGGACATTTTGTTCAGGCAGTGAAACAGGGAGGCGTCGAATCTGAAGAAATGGTCGTAGAAGACATCGCCGCTTACACCTTACGCGAGATGGAAGAGGACGTGCTGTATTTTATTGGCTCAGGAAAAACCACCAAAGCCATTATGGATGCTTTGCAGTTAGAACATACCTTGTTAGGTGTAGATGCCATCGTTAATCAGCAACTCATTGGCAAAGATTTAGGCGAACAACAGATCAGCGAATTATTGCAGCAATACGGCAGCGCGAAAGCCATCATCAGTGTGATGGGTGGGCAAGGTCATATTATTGGCCGTGGCAATCAGCAATTCAGTGCCGACGTATTAAGAAAAATCGGCAAAGACAATATTCAAGTGATATCGACTAAAACCAAAATATCAGCGTTAGC
>JARGOI010000301.1:1518-3838 GCA_029212275.1 Thalassolituus sp. | reverse complement strand
ATCCTGAGCGGATGGTGGCGTTGCATTTACTCGACAGTCTGGTCGTGCATCAAGCCATTCAAACTGCGAATAACCTGATTGATGTGGGCACTGGACCGGGCTTACCGGGCATTATTTTAGCCATCATGAATCCCGACAAGCGTTTTACTTTGCTGGACAGTAATGGCAAAAAAACGCGTTTTTTGTTTCAGGTAAAAACCGAACTCAAGTTGACCAACGTCACAATAGTGAACGACCGAGTTGAGGCGTATCATCCCGCCGAGCCTTTCGATATGATTGTCAGCCGAGCGTTTGCCTCTTTGGCTGATATGACTCGTTGGTGCCAACATCTGCGTGCCGCAGATGGATGTTTTTTGGCTATGAAAGGCCAGTTTCCCCAAGATGAACTGGATGCCATTAGTGACGATTATGAACTGCTAGCCAGCCAAGCATTGCAGGTGCCTGACGTTGAAGGGCAGCGTCATTTATTAACCTTAATGCCCAAATAGGTGCTAAATAGGTACCCTTAATAACAGACCGCAACATGGTGCGATCACCTTGTCATTCGCGCCCAAAAGGACAGATTCGTGAGTCATATTCTCGCCATCGCAAACCAAAAAGGCGGTGTGGGTAAAACCACCACCGCCGTCAATTTAGCTGCGTCATTAGCTGCAACAAAGCGCCGCGTGTTATTGGTTGATTTAGATCCCCAAGGCAACGCGACCATGGGCAGTGGCGTGGATAAGCATGACGTCGAATTGTCGATGTACGACGTACTGACGGCTAATTGCGGCGCCAGTCAGGCACGCATTCGTTGCGAAGAAGCGGGCTTCGATTTATTGCCAGGTAACAGCGATTTGACTGCTGCCGAAGTGGAGTTGATGAATCTTTCTCAGCGTGAAATGCGTTTGCGTAGTGCGCTTGCACCGATGAAGTTTGATTACGATTACATATTGATCGACTGCCCACCATCGCTCAATATGTTGACAGTCAATGCCTTGGTTGCGGCGGATGGTGTATTGATTCCCATGCAGTGCGAATATTACGCACTTGAGGGCATCAGTGCCTTAATCGACACGATTACCACAATCCAATCTGGACCAAATCCCGACCTGACCATTGCCGGCATCATTCGCACTATGTACGATCCGCGCAACAGCTTAACGAACGACGTGTCGGCACAGCTGACGCAACATTTTGGCGATGCCGTATTCAGCTGCGTGATACCGCGTAACGTGCGCTTGGCAGAAGCGCCCAGCTATGGTTTGCCCATCATTAAATACGATATAACGTCGAAAGGCGCGATGGCCTATTTGGCACTGGCGGGTGAAGTGAATCGACGCTTCAGCCCCAAAGATCGACCCGCCGTCGGCAATCAAGGATAAGAACATGGCTACAAAAAAATCACGTGGTTTAGGCAAGGGTTTGGATGCGCTTTTAAGCAGTGCGCGCGCGGCAGCGGTGCCAACGCAAACGTCCACCGATTCCGACACGGAAGCTCAAACATCTGTAGATTCGTCCAGCGTTGCAGCAGAGCAGACAACCCCATCAGCTACAAGTACGGCAACCAGTCCTACTGTAAAGAAGGAAGCTACTAGTCAGGATGGTGATTTACGTCACATTCCTGTGGAGTGGATTCAGCCGGGGCGTTATCAACCTCGTCGCGATATTCAACCTGAAGCATTAGAAGAATTGGCCGCATCGATTCGTGCCCAAGGTTTGATGCAACCCATCGTCGTGCGCACCCTGCCCGGTCAAACTGACCGCTATGAAATTATTGCCGGTGAGCGTCGCTGGCGTGCCAGTCAGTTGGCGCAACTCGATCGTGTGCCTGCATTAATCCGAGAAGTGACGGACGAAGCTGCTGGCGCTATGGCGCTGATTGAAAACATTCAGCGCGAAGATCTTAATCCCATGGAAGAAGCGATGGCGTTGCACCGCTTACAACATGAGTTTGAACTGACCCAGCAAGAAGTCGCCAATGCGGTCGGAAAAAATCGTTCGACCGTAGCTAACCTGTTGCGCCTTATCAATCTGAATGATGATGTGAAACGTCTCCTAGAGCACGGAGATATCGAAATGGGCCATGCCCGTGCGCTGTTGGCTTTGGATGATGAGCAGCAAAGTATTACTGCGGCGGACGTGGTCGCGCGGGCCTTAACCGTTCGTCAGACTGAATCTTTGATTCGACAAATACAGCAAGGTGGGCCCAAAAAAGCGGACAACACCAAACCTGACCCAGACGTGCAGCGCCTAGAGCGTATGCTAGGAGAGCGGTTGGGCGCAAAAGTCGCGATTCAGCACAATGCGAAAGGAAAAGGCAAACTGGTCATTAACTATA
>JARGOI010000301.1:0-1418 GCA_029212275.1 Thalassolituus sp. | reverse complement strand
AAAGTCGCGATTCAGCACAATGCGAAAGGAAAAGGCAAACTGGTCATTAACTATACAAACTTAGACGAACTTGATGGCATACTTGAACACTTTCAATAAGTTGAAATATATTTTTCAAACGCAAAGGATGTGACGATGCGATTCATGGTTCCATTAATTCTGTTCGGCATGGTTACTGTTACTCAGGCGGATGAAACCAAAGTGATGCCGATGCTTGATGACGAACAGTTAACAGAAACGACGATCAGTTATGGGAATAGGTTGCCAAATTCTGCCATGGTACCAGAAGATTTGGCTGACACCGCAGCGGACGATGCTCGCTTAAGATCCTTGGACAGCAAGACCGAAACGCAACCGCTCTCTAATCTACCGATCTCTAATATAGACACGCGTTCGTTGTCGCGGCCCGATTCTGGCGCGCAAGTGTTTGGCGCTCGACAGTAGTTTCAGCAGTAGGTTTTAGGTCACATAGCCGTTTAGATATGTCATTTGGACAAAAAACTGACAAACACTTCGTTAAAATCTTATTAAGAATAACGAAATTGATGAAAAAACTGAGTTTTATTCGCTTTTGAGACAAGTTGTCTGTTGAAGCCAAAGGCCCAAGCCTCTATAATCACCGCGCCTTGAATGCAGCCGGTAGTTAGTACCCTGTATAAGGCAAAGCAGAAATCCCTCAACAAGTGGAGCCAAGGTGTCTTCTATCCCTCGCCCACCGGTGTATAGAATCGTTATATTGCAACTGGTTCTTACTTTGATAACTGCTGCCCTTGCTTGGATTCACAGCGACATCGCTGCCTATTCAGCATTGCTCGGAGGCCTCACTTGTGCCCTGCCCAATGCGTATTTTGTTTGGCGCGCTTTTCGTTATACCGGTGGCCGCATGGCCATGCAGGTAGTGCAATCGTTTTATCAGGGTGAATCATGGAAATTTGTGCTTACCGCGTTGTGTTTCGCTGTCATCTTTCAGCGCGTTGAGCCCCTAAATGTACTGGCGCTGTTTATTGGTTTCATCACAGTGCAAGTTGGCCACGTGGCCTCAGCAAGAATTGCAAATTTATAAACCTTTAAAATTGAGAGTGAACAATGGCTGGTAACTCCCAAGAGTATATCTCGCACCATTTGACTAACTTAACCTATGGCAAATTGCCTGCTGGCTACGTTCGAGAAGGTGAAGATGGCTCGGCATATGAACTGACAGAATCAACTTGGACTTTGGCACATGGTGGCGACGAAGCTGCTGCTATGGGATTCAATGCGGTACACCTAGATTCACTAGGTTGGTCGTTTGGTCTTGGCGCATTGATCATGTTTCTATTTTGGCGCATGGCAAAGAAAGCACATACGGGCGTTCCGACCGGCATGCTTAACTTTGTTGAGTTGATTGTTGAATTTATTGATAACACCGTGAAAGAGTC
>JARGOI010000300.1 GCA_029212275.1 Thalassolituus sp. | reverse complement strand
TTGTCTTGCTCAATCAACTCTAATAGACGGCGCACAATGGCTTCTAATAATTCTGCTTGGGCATTGCCTGCTTCGGCGTTAAGGCTAAACATCAAACGATCAATTTCAGCACGAGACATGTACTTAACAGTCACTGCATTGGTCATACACTTGCTCCGCTTTAAAAACGATAACTCACAAACACATTGCCCAAAATAGGCGCCGGCGGGAAATGACTGCCTGCAGCTTTATTTTCTTGGCGATAGTCACGAGTATCGCGATAGGTGGCGGCAATATCGATGGTGATCGCTTGATACTGCCAACCAGTGCCTAGCTGCCAACCCCAACCATTAAAAATTTTATCGTTACGGGTGCCATTACGCTGTACGGCTATGACCTCACGGTGCCAAGCCGGACCTGTATATATTCGTGGGCCGGGTTGTGCGAGGCCATAACCCAGCATCATTTGTGTCTCGTAACCCCAGAGGTCGACATCACCATCGTTCAACGAGTAGATGATAAATCGCGAACCGTGATAATTGTCCTGAGGAAATTCGGCCATCAGGGTAATGCCGGTATCTTTGCCATTGGGCATGTAAGCGGGAGATGGATGCACGTCGTAACGTAACATGCCGACACCAACTCGAAAGTTCGTGGGTTCTGTAAGTCCAGGTAATGAGAGTGTAACCAAGGCCAAAAAAGTCAGCAGGCGCATAAAAGTCTGTTTCTGTAGGATAGTTCGGCAAGGCTAAACCACTGCCTTGCTGGAGGCAAGAGTGGACTAATATCAAATATGAATTAGTCGTCTCGGAGAAGTCTGTATGCGCAGTCCATTTGTTAAATTTACTAGCAAGTTTCTGTGTTTTCTCAGTGTATCCTTTCTTTTTGCCAGTGCCTCGGCCCAAGAAATAAATACATCAACCAATCAATCAACCATCCAACCTGTAAATCAATCAAAAGATCAAGCGATCATCCAGTGGATGAATGAACAACTGGTCGATCCGGTGATGGATGCGCGTCAAGATTTCGAACAAGGACAACCGCATTTTAAGGGTCTAAAGTATGCTTATGGTGTGCAAGTTCCTGGAGTGATAGCCGATACCAATATCTTACCCGTTGATATCATCAATCTTGATATTCCAAGCGCTGTTCTCGACGACCGCCCTAAGGTTCGTATCCGCGCATTGCGTTATGTACAGCGCTATAACATGATGATGCAACGGATACTGAAAGAAGAAACCACTCAAGGTACACTGGCCATTCGCAATTAATTGAATGGAAGTTGATGCTGATGGAATGTCGTTTAGGATGTGGTGCCTGCTGTATTGCACCCTCGATTAGCTCGGCTATTCCTGCGACCGCATCAATCCCAGGTATGCCTGACGGCAAGCCAGCAGGTGTTCGTTGCGTGCAACTCGATGACAACAATCTCTGTCGATTATTCGGCTTGCCGGAACGTCCCAATGTCTGTCTGGCGTTTCAAGCGGAGTTTGATGTGTGTGGTGACGATAATCACACAGCAATGAGTAACTTGATTACCTTACAACAACTGACGGATTAGTCTTACTAGGGTTCAACATATGATTTCAACAAAGAAGAATACTTCTCACGCTGACTCAATTTTGTATAAGTTGGCTTTTTTTGTCCCCGAAAGTAATCTTGAAGCGGTCAAAGAAGCGGTGTTCGCTACCGGTGCTGGACGCATCGGTGACTACGATCATTGTTGTTGGCAAGTCCTTGGACAAGGTCAGTTTCGCCCATTAGCGGGTGCCCATCCTCATGTGGGGGAAGTCGATAAGCTGCATCATGTGGCCGAGTATCGGGTCGAAATGGTCTGCACTGACGCCGTGATCAGTGCTGCAGTGGCGGCAATGAAGCTTGCCCATGAGTACGAAGAGCCTGCCTATGAAGTGTGCCTGCTGGAAAACTTTTAATCACCAAAGTCTAGTCTTTCGGCTGAACCTTCGGGATTAGCATAGCGGGATTCATTGCTTTGTGTGGCGGAATGTCCAGTACGTGTGTGACGTTTAATTCACCGCTGGTTATGATCTGTGCTTCTTTTATATACCGCTCTAACGTTTCTACTATTGTTGGAAAGGCGAGTTCGTTCCATGGGATGTCTTTGGGATCAAACAGCGCAACTTCTAAACTCTCATCGCCTGCAGCAAATTGCGCCGTGTTCATCTTTGCTAAAAAGAACATATGCACCTGATTGATGTGCGGCACACTGATAACGCTGTATAAAGGCCCCAACACTACTTCGGCTTGTGCTTCTTCCCAAGTTTCCCTTAGAGCGCCTTGCTCGGTGGATTCGCCATTTTCCATAAAGCCAGCAGGCAGAGTCCAAAATCCACGACGTGGTTCGATAGCACGACGGCAGAGTAGGATCTTATTTTCGAAAACAGGAAGGGTACCAGCGACGATGCGCGGGTTTTTATAAAAAATGAGGTCACATGGCTCACATACAAAGCGATGACGATTATCGCCCGCTGGGATTTTCCAAGTAATTTCTGCTTGGCATTGCGAACAAAATTTCATAACAGCTCCAGTGACGAATCATTTTTAAAGGTGACGAGTCTTATCGAAGGGCATTGCTGCCCCTCGATTCTGGAACCATTATAAAAATCAGCTGTTCGCCTGCATAGGAAAATTAAACACTTGTGCCGATGGAGTGTTCGTCTTTGTTTCATTAAACTCAAGATCGGTTGGTTCACCTGTCGCAGAATTTAACGCCTGACGCAGGGTATAGAGTGAATCGTGCATCATCTTAGAAATATTGATGCAAGCACCCATTGGATTGCCAGCCAAGCGGCGCTCCATATCAATCTGGAATTGCAGGCCACGTAAACGGCGCTGATATGCAACAGGTGCCTTAGTGATTGTGTCTTCAACCAATGCCAAGCGCAATTCTTCGAGTTGCTCTGGGTTGTTTTTGGCCATTTGCATCATTACGTCAAAAGATGGCAAATCCATAAGGTTATCCTCTCGGGCAATAAAATTAAGACATCACAAACCAGGCTTAGATAATGCGTCATTCGTTAAATTTAACTAAGAATGAACATTTGTTTGCATTGATTTGCATAATTCAGAATTTAGTCTACCCGATCTTTGTAGCGTCAAACATCCATCATTGACAAAATTAACCTGTCTAACTGACTGATATGGCAAATAATTTTATTTTGACGCTATTCAATTAGCAGGAAGATCGTTGAAAACGAAGGGATAAACTGTTTGTTACAGCGGGATATATGATGCTGGTGAGGAATCGCGCCAGACCGTACAATACGGTCATGAAAATTGACAATCTTGAAGCCTATCTCACCGAGCGTGTTGGCAATCGCCAGCCACGCAGCGTGCCTGTTATGCAGTTGGCGCAAGCGGGTGTTCTTATCGCCATCACGGACGAGCCATCGCCAAGCGTGGTTCTGACATTGCGCGCGGGGCATTTGTCTTCCCATCAGGGCGAGGTCGCCTTTCCTGGTGGCAAGCGCGACCCCGAAGATGAATCGATCATTGCTACCGCATTACGAGAGGCGCAAGAAGAAATAGGCTTGAATCCAAATCAGGTCCGTATTATTGGTACCCTAGATCAAGTGGTGTCGCGTTTTGGTTATCAAGTGACGCCCGTACTCGGCATTATTGCGCCTAATCTAAGCTTTGTCGCCAACTTGGAAGAGTTAGATGCCGTTTTTCACGTGCCTTTGGAAACCTTTCGACGCCAGCCCGACAGCTATTTTGAACGTGGCACCATCCGCCTACCTAGCTGGGATTTCGATGGCTACCATATATGGGGTTTAACCGCGCTGATGTTGGCCGAAATGATGAATAATCTTTGGGATTGCGACATTCGCATGCAGAT
>JARGOI010000299.1 GCA_029212275.1 Thalassolituus sp. | reverse complement strand
GCCATAAAACAAAGAATGAGCATTGAATAACTTAAAAATGTTTCCAATGCCAAATCTAAGCCCCACAAGGCTGCCCCTGCGGCACAAACAAAAGGAATTAATCCTGCGTAACCCAAACGTTGCGTTAACGTCATTGTGATTCCTTAAAGTAACTGGGAGAATCTCTGAATAATCCAATCGTCCTGCATTATTCAGATGTTTCTAATTCAGAGCTGTCTGAATGTTTAAACCCGCCTGCAAAATTGCACTCACACGAGCAACGTCAATCGGTGTATCAATACCATGACCCGGAGCTTGATCGATCACTGACATGTGAATGCCCACGCCGTACCACAAAGCCCGCAACTGCTCTAAAGACTCTGTGAGTTCAAGTGGACAAGCAACCATGTTTTGATAATCACGTAAAAATGCGACGCGATAAGCGTACATGCCTATGTGACGAAATACAGGCATCTTAGACGTTAACTCATCTTGTCCATTTTTGTACAAATCACGATCCCAAGGAATCGAAGCACGACTAAAATACAACGCAAATCCACGTTGATTAAGCACGACCTTAACTGAGTTAGGGTCAAACGCATCATCCACAGTTGTAATTGGCGTGCACAGCGAACTCATACCTGCATCAGTATTATCCAATAAACCATTCGCGGTCAGTTCAATCAAAGATTTAGGAATCAGTGGTTCATCACCTTGAAGATTCACCACCACGGTGTCGTCAGACCAGCCTTTCATTGTTACGACTTCGGCAATCCGCTCGGTGCCATTTTCGTGATCGGGTGACGTCATTACCACATCGGCACCAAACGCTTTTGCGACATCAAAAATTCGCTGATCATCGGTGGCAACCACCACTTCAGAAGCACCCGATTGCATAGCGCGGTCAAAGACATGCTGAATCATAGGTTTACCAGCCAAATCAATCAGTGGCTTACCAGGTAAACGGCTAGATGCGTAGCGTGCGGGAATAACAATTTTAAAATCAGACATGATGCTTGTTTCTACTCAATTATGAGACCAGATTCGTGGCTAGGGTTTATAAAAGCTAGGTTTTATAAAAGCTAGGCTTTATAAAAATCTCGATACCAACTGACGAATTTATCAATCCCTGAAGCTAAAGTGGTATTGGGAGCAAAATCAACATCTTCCATTAAATCATCGACATTGGCATAGGTTGCTAAAACGTCCCCAGGCTGCATATCCATGTAACGCTTTTCGGCCACTTGACCCAACGCATTTTCGAGCGTTTCCACAAAGGTGCCTAACGCCACCGAATTATGGTTACCGATGTTATATACCTTATAAGGTGCAGAGCTGCGGCTGGTATCTGCGCCTTCCGGTGTCCATCCTTCTACAGGCTGCGGAATTTTATCCATTACTCGTACCACGCCTTCGACGATGTCATCAATATAAGTGAAGTCACGCTGCATTTTGCCGTGGTTATAAATATCGATGGTACGCCCAGCTAAAATGGCTTTGGTGAAACTAAAATAGGCCATATCTGGACGCCCCCAAGGGCCATAGACGGTAAAAAAACGCAGCCCCGTCGTCGGCAGACGATACAAGTGCGCGTAGGTATGGGCCATCAGTTCGTTGGATTTTTTTGTTGCAGCATACAGAGAAACAGGATGATCGACGCGATCGCCGGTACTGTATGGTAACTGCGTGTTTAATCCATACACCGAGCTAGAAGAGGCATAAACAAAGTGCTGCACATTGTTGTGACGACAACCTTCTAGCATGTTCACAAAAGCCACTACGTTACTGTCTATGTAGGCATGTGGATTTTCGATGGAATAACGCACTCCCGCTTGCGCAGCCAAATGAATTACGCGATCAAATTGATGTGTTTTAAATAAGTTTGCTACGGCATCACGGTCGGACAAATTCAGTTCAATAAACTTAAATCCAGTTAATGGTGACAGCCAACCTAAACGACCATGCTTAAGAGATACATCGTAGTAATCATTGAGATTATCGACCCCAACCACTTCGTGCCCTAGTTCAATCAATTTTTTACTGGTGAATGAACCAATAAAGCCAGCAGCGCCGGTCACTAAAATTTTCATTATTCTTTCTCTTATCATCAGCGCGGAATCTATAGCGCTCGGTTTGCAATTATACGATTTGGATTATTTGCCGTTCAACGTATGGCTCTTAGTCTTTTGATTTGAGTGTTTCAAACTCTGGAAGCATGGCTTTAATGTAAGCCTCTTTTAATGACATGCGACTGCCTAAAATCAGATCAGCGACTTCGCGAGCTACTCCACGGCCCCCAGCGGCTTGAGTTATGATATGAGCGTTATCTTGCACCAACCAAAAGGCATCACTGGGCGCAATGGCTAAACCGACACGCATCATCACTTTTAAATCGATAACGTCATCACCAACGTAGCAAACCTGTTCTGGGGTAATGTCTAAATGGCTCATTAATTCAGATAAACAGGCCCATTTGTCTTTAGTGCCAGGAAAAAAGTGCTTAACGCCTAAATCACTAGCGCGTCGCGTTAAGGGGGCGGATGCTTTGGCAGAAATAATGGCGGTATGAATAGCAAATTCACTCAGTAATTTAATGCCCACGCCGTCTTTCACATTAAAGTGTTTAACCTGTTCGCCATCAGCCGAGTACACCAAGGTGCCGTCGGTGAGTACACCGTCGACGTCGAAGACGACTAATTTTATTGCGTTGGCTTTATTTTTTAAAGAAAGAGAATCATCAACCATAACAATCACCACAAATTTAACGGTGATTGTACAGGTTGAAGAAAAGGAATGGCAGACCTGACTTAAAAGGCGGCGGATAAAGTCAAGTTGGGGCCATGATTTAGCAACTGTTCGTCCGGATGAACCGTGTCATCTGAAATATCAAAACTACCACCGTGGAATGAGACAGGGCCTTCTAGGTCCGCGCGATACCCGGCTTTAGCAGCAAAGCGAAACTTAGGAGCGTCGTAAAACCACACCAAGCCCAACTCATATTCACCAGCAATCCCTAAGCCAACCCAAGTCGTTTGATCGGGATTACCATCAACCCCCGGGTTGTTTCTTAACTTTGGATTTGATGACTCTAACATACCCACACCTAAGGCCGTTGTATTGTAAAAATACCAATCAAAGCTACTTTCAATTCCACCATTAATCATTTTATCTTTGACGCTGTCTATCTCAAAAACAAATGCTAGGAAATGGTTTTCTAACTCGGTATCGTAATATTCAACACCATCTTGTTCGAATGCTGCAGGCCGTTGATAAGTTAAATACTGCAAACCAAAACTGACAGATTTTTCTACTTCATCGAGGGGCTTTTCGATTTTTTTCAGGAATTTCAAATCCAGATAACTGTTACCATCAAAGTCAGCAAACGCTACACCTTGATCATTAACCATCTGACCGTTGAATTCAGATTGCTCAATCGAGACAAGCCAACGATCACTGGAAATTTTTGCGGTATAACCCAGAATATCTTGGGCTTCTTCGTCTAACTGAAGCACGGCACCCAGTCTAAAATCTTTATACAATTTTTGTGAAAATTCAAAACGAGTATATTTCGAGTCTTCATATTCGACTTCTGTATCGGCAAGCACCGTTATTACGTCATTTTGGCGAGTTGAATACGACGCACTGAAATAACTGGAGGCAGCAGCCCAAGTATCAACAGAAGCAAGTAAAAAGGAAGTTGCAACAAGGTGGGATTTTAATCTCATGTCGTTTCTCATTTAGAAAAACGTTAAATATTACAAAAAATATCGACTGAGAACAAAAAAATGGCGTAGATTGTCTAACTTGATGGTATCCCCAAGGGGATTCGAACCCCTGTTACCGCCGTGAAAGGGCGGTGTC
>JARGOI010000298.1 GCA_029212275.1 Thalassolituus sp. | reverse complement strand
TTCTGGCCAAGGCATTGGCGATGGCCAAACTTTCGAGGTAAATAATTAACGCCATCACTCCGGAAGGCACAATTAACTCACGCCAATTAAGTTGGTTAAATTCTGGCAATACAAAATGTGGCAATCCCGTTGGAATTTGTCCGACTACCTGCACGGGTAATGACCAAAACAACGTTGCAGAAACGGCCAACACGATCACTACGAGAGCGCCAGAGTTGCGCACTAATGAAGCCAACATGTTAGGTAGATTAGCACTAAAGCGCGGCGCCCAAAGGCGCCAAACTAGCAATAATACCAGCGCCCCAATACTGATCGCCAACGTCGTTAGATTGATGTCTCGCCATTGTTCAAAGATCGTCACCAATGGTTGCCAGCCTGAGCCACCACGCGGTATGTCGATCCCAGTTAGAAACTTCAGTTGACTAATAATAATGACAATGGCTGCGGCACTGGTAAAACCTGAGATCACCGAATGGCTGATAAAGGAGGTCCAAGTTCCCAATCCGGCAACAAAGAAAACAAGCAACCATGCTCCACACAGGCCAGCTAATAGTGCCGCATAGGCCGGATAACTCTCTGCACTAGGAATACTAACATCGGCTAATGTACCGATCGTCATCAACGAGATAATCGCCACCGGGCCCAGCGCCATACTTGGACTTCGTCCAAGTATGGCATACGCCATTAACGGCAGTAAGGATGCGAACAACCCTGTTTGCGGCGGTAGTCCGGCCAAAAATGCGTAAGCGATGGCTTGTGGGATCAACAATACTGTGACTACGAAGGCTGCGATTAAATCTGGCCAAAGCCACTCTTTCTGCCATGGAAACAAGGTGTTTTGAAGCGACATTAAGTATTATTCCCTGTAACGATTTTTCAGCAATTTTGTTGATTCGTTTGAATTATAAGTTGCATTCTATATTACCATTCGGGAATATTGTTATATTAATGGGCTTCATATGTCTTTTTCTAAACATTTATCATTAAAAATTATCTACATTCAGTAATAAGCGAGCGAGGAGGTAAGATGAGCATCGATATTAAAAGCTATTTCCATGAAGATACTTCAACTTTTACGCATTTGCTGTGCGATCTAGCAACATCTCAATGCGCAATTATCGATCCTGTGTTGGGTTACGATCACAAGGCTGGACGCACGGATACTGCATTTATAGATAACATCTTAGACGATATTAAGGCACGTTGTTCGACCCTAATGTATGTATTAGAAACTCATGCTCATGCTGATCATTTAAGTTCTGCAGCATACCTGCGTCAGCATACAGGTGCAAAAGTTGTCATCGGCCATGGAATTCTGGGTATTCAACAATGTTTTGCTGAGATCTTTAATGAACAGGCGTCGTTTTTACGAGATGGTTCGCAGTTCGATAGATTATTGAATGACGGTGAGACCCTAATGCTTGGTGAAACTTGCATCCAAGCGCTGGCCACTCCAGGACATACACCCGCATGTATGAGCTATTTAGTAAATGACAGTGATGTGTTCGTTGGTGATACTTTATTCCCGCCCGATATTGGCTCGGCCCGATGCGATTTCCCTGGGGGGGATGCTTCGGTTCTATATGACTCTGCCAAACGCTTGTTGGCCCTAGGAGATGACGTTGTGATGCATATGTGTCATGACTATCCAAAGACTGACCGCGCAGTGCGCAGCTCTATGACCGTGGCTGAGCAACGTCGCGATAATATTCATGTGGGTGAGCAACATCATCGTGAAAATTTTATTGAGTTGCGAACCTCGCGCGATAAAACTTTGGCCATGCCCATGCTAATATTGCCGGCCTTGCAGGTAAATATTCGCGCCGGAGACTTCCCTGAGCCAGAAAGCAACGGGGTGGCGTACTTAAAAGTACCAGTCAATCTACTCTAAAATTGGCATTTTGCTTATCTTTGGCTACGCTTACATTAATGTGTACCTAAAAATTGATGCATCTTCATGTGGTGCTTTAATAATATGTAACTAAATTAAGTGTTTATAAGAACATCAGCGAAAGTGCTGAGTGAAATGGAAAGGGAGTGAGCATGTTGATGAATAATATGTGGGTGAAGGCGTCTGGCAACTTGCAAGAAAAGCCCATCAGCATTCAATTTCGAGACGAGTGTCAAAAAGCCGTATCCACAAACTCTGACGTCGCCGATTTTGGTGAATACCAGGTGTGTGTTCAAATCGCATGGAATGCCGAGAGCCGTGATGACAGCAATGGCTTTCCCTCGCTAGCCGAGCAAGAACGTATACTGCTATTCAACGATCAATTGCAACTGCACTTAGAGGGAAAAGAGAATGCCATTTTGGCAATGATGATTACCCACGACGGTGTTAATCAATGGGTTATTTATTGCCGTGATCTCGAGAAATTGCAAAAAGATTTAGAAAAAATTCCCACCGATAATGGTTTGTACCCCATCGAAATCGTCGCCGATGACGATCCCGAGTGGCAAGTATTTAAAAAAGTCTACGGTCAAATTGATACCTCTGAGCCTATTACTAGCGAAGCTTAATTCTATTTTGGCTTCCATCCCGTCTTATCTCGCGGCATAAATGAGGTCTAGACCGTTGGCGGGGGAGTTCGGTGACCTTTCTGACGTTCCTTTTCTGCGGCTTCTGCTGCGGCAATAGCTTCTAAACGTCGTTTTTCTACCTCAATCAATTCTGCGGCAATCATTTCGGGGGTTTCTAGTGACACCCGAGCGATTTTGCCGCTGCGCATTTCGTGTAATACCAACTCAGCTGCTTTGTGCAAATCAACGATGCCGCCTGGGCGCAGGCAACCACGCTTGGCGCCAATGCCCGACAGCGCCAGTTCGGCAGTTTCTGGCAATGTTTTCAGCTTGTAGCGAACACCGAGAGGCTCGGCGTAGGCCTTCAGTAAATAGCCCAAGGCAAACTGTGCGACCTCGGTGTATTCCATGGCCGTATCTTTCACGGCACCGCTAGCAGCCAAGCGATAGCCACTCAGTTCATTTTCGAACTTAGGCCACAAGATTCCAGGTGTATCCGACAGGATGATGCCATTTTTCAGGTCGATCATTTGGTTGGATTTAGTCACCGCCGGTTCGTTGCCCGTGCGCGCAATATAACGGCCGGCCAAGGCATTGATTAGTGTTGACTTGCCTACATTAGGAATCCCCATAATCATTACACGTAATGCACGTTTTTTATCGAAACGTTCAGCGCCAGTGCGTTTTATTTGGTTAATTAGCTGTTGAACTTGCTTGCGATCTTCCGCCACTAGTGCGATGGCATCGGTATTCGATTGTTGACGAAAATAGTCGAGCCACAATTGCGTCGTTTTAGGATCGGCGAGATCGGCTTTGTTGAGGATTTTCAAGCAAGGCTTATCCCCACGCAGTTCGTCCACCATAGGGTTGGTACTAGAAAACGGTAAGCGGGCATCCAATACTTCCAGTACCAGATCAATGTCTGGCATGGCCTCGCTAATTTTTTTCCGAGCTTTGTTCATGTGCCCGGGGAACCATTGGATTGCCATAGTCGCGTTTCTCGATTGACGAACGATAGAAAGGGCGGCACATTGTAAAGCATGACCCACTTAGAGCAACTGCAAGACGCAACTAAGTGACATATTACGGTCATCTTTGCGGGTTATATCAGGATAGGCGTAAGTTAATTCTCATAATTATGGGGATTATGGCGCCTATTAACGCTTAGAAACCATTGAGGCAATGTATGCAGGTATTGTCTGAAGAAGCGATCGACACGGCCAAACGGCAGGGGCGTCAAGCATCGGCAACCGTCGATGGCAAGCGCCACGAAGGCTATTTAATTGGCAATCGCTTTATTTATCCTAACGCGGACGATTCGGGCTGGGT
>JARGOI010000297.1 GCA_029212275.1 Thalassolituus sp. | reverse complement strand
GTGACCATTTCACCAATATGAATGGGTTGCTTGAATAACACGTTATCGACTGACAAGGTCACTGCGTAATGACCACTAAAGCGCATAGCGCAGGTATAGGCGACTTTATCTAAGAGTTTGAGTAACTCGCCACCATGCATGTTACCTGAAAAATTGGCCATGCTAGGCGTGACCAGTTCCGTCATTTCAGTTTGGATAATCTGCCCCACTGCGGTGCCTCCCGAGATAATTAGAGCACGGATTTTGACAAATTTTTTGTCGGTTGGAAGGAATATTTTACTTATGTCTGATTATCTTAGGAAATGCCCCGAAAGCGGGGCATTGAATCAGTAAAAATCAGATTTTTTCGACTAATAAGCTACCAATGGAATAGCCTGCACCAAACGAGCAAATCAAACCTTTTTCACCAGGTTTTATGCCATCTTTATGGCGGTGAAAAGCGATCATAGAGCCTGCTGATGCGGTGTTAGAAAACTCATCCAAAACAATGGGCGCTTCATCGGGTTCAGGCATACGGCCTAATAGTTTTTTAGCAGCAAACATGTTCATTGTGAGGTTAGCTTGATGCAACCACATACGGCGTAAGTCGGTTGCTTCCAAGTGATTGTCTTTCAACTGTTCAGAAATGAAGTCTGTTACTAAAGGCAGCAATTCTTTAAATACTTTGCGACCCTGCTGTTTGAAGTAGTAACGATCTTCTGGCAGCTCGTCACGACTGAAACGTTGGTCAGCGTAATTGTGATCACAACGAATATTATCGGAGAACTCTGTCTTCTGTTTGGTGTTTAAAATGCGAAACGCATTGTCCGAGGTACAAGTTGCTTCCAATTCAATCACACAGGCCGTTGCCACATCACCAAAAATAAAGTTGCTGTCACGCGAGCATAAGTTTAACTGTGGGGATGCAAACTCAGGATTCACCACCAGTACACACTTAGCCGTTTCACCTTTAATGGCATTGACGGCGGTAATCATGGCAAAGGTCGTTGATGAACATGCAATGCCCATATCAAAGGCGAAACCTTTGATACCCAGCTTTTGTTGAATTTCCACTGCGATAGAAGGATAAGGACGCTGATGATTACTGGTCGCCAGAATCACCATATCAATATCAGCCGCCGTTTTGTTGGCTTGAGCCATCGCTTCGCGTGCTGCGACCAATCCCATGGTCACTGATTCAGGTTCTTCACCTTCCAAGGTAGGCTTGAAGATAGGTGCCATGCGCTCTGGATCGAGCATGCCATCCTTGTACATCACATAGCGAGACTTGATACCGGACGCTTTTTCTATGAATTCACTGCTAGTAGGCAGCAGTGCTTCTTTTTCGCCCGACTCAATCGCGTCGGCGTGTTTCGCATTGTAAATCTCTACGTAGGCGTTGTATGAACCCGCCAACTCATCGTTAGAAATAGAATAAGGAGGAGTAAATAACCCCGATCCTGAAATCACAATATCAGTCATAGTGGTACAACCTTTTTTTATAAGTTCTCAACGCAAGGCGAGGGCTAACTGTATGTATTGCAAAGCGCTCAGCCAAGTATGTATTGTTAATCAACGTTTCTAAATTAAAGTGCATAGATTAACGAATTACATTACTCAAATTCGAAAGACTCGCTTTGGCCTTTGGATTGCGACGCAATAACAAAGCAGTATTACCAATCTGCTGCACCATTTCAGCCTTCGTTAGCTTAAGGATTTCAGCAATAACTTCTTTTTTTACTTCGCGATAACCGACGCTGACTTTGATCTTTATCAGCTCATGATCGTTTAATGCACGTTCAAGTTCCTCTATCACGCCCGTGGTCAAACCATTGCTAGCAACGGTGACAATTGGGTTAAGCTGATGACCTATCGCACGATAGGATTTTTTTTGTTCATTACTTAATGCCATAAGAACTGGGTTTCCGCAGTTAAGTCGTCAATGTTTCGGTGGTAGAATATCTAATTAGTGCAGCATTATACCCCAGCATCGGAGTAAACACCTCTATGGCACGATCAAAAACCAGCGCAGGTTGGTTAAAAGAGCATATCGATGACATCTACGTTCAAAAAGCACAGCAAGATGGCTATCGTACTCGGGCCAGTTATAAGTTGATTGAACTGGACGAAAAAGACCAATTACTGCGTCATGGGATCACCGTTGTTGATTTGGGATCGGCGCCAGGAGGCTGGTCACAAGTGGTTGCTCAGCGCTTGGGTACGCAAGGAAAAATCATTGCTTCTGATATCCTAGCGATGGACGCGATTGCCGATGTCACCTTCATTCAGGGAGACTTCACCACGGATGAAGTGTTTGAAGAGATCATGGTAGCGATTGATGGGCGTCCGGTAGACCTTGTAATTTCAGATATGGCCCCCAATATGAGTGGTATGGCTTCTATTGATCAGCCTGGAGCAATGTATCTTGTTGAACTTGCTTTAGATATGGCTAAGCAAGTTTTGAAACCAAATGGCAATTTTGTGGCCAAAGTGTTTCAGGGAGAAGGGTTTGATGCCTACCTTAATGATCTTAAAAAATCGTTTAGTAAGGTGCTGATTCGTAAACCCAAAGCCTCACGACCACGTTCGCGAGAAGTATATTTGGTCGCTAAAGGTTTCCGTCCATGACGCTGGGCTGCTAAGCTAACAACAATTTAAGATTTTCAGAGTTGATCTGACATATAAGGTGGTGCCTAACATGGCAAAGAATTTCGTATTATGGGCTGTTATAGCCGCAGTCCTAATGATGGTGTTTAACAGCTTTAACCCTGCGACCCGTGGGACCGATTGGTCTTACAGCGAATTTATGACGGCGGTACAAAACGGGCAAGTGTCCAAAGTTACCATTGCCGGACAAACTATTAAGGGTGAGCAGTCAGACGGCACGCGCTTTGAAACGGTATTGCCAGCGTTTGATGACAAGCTGATGGATACTTTGTTAGAGCGCAAAGTAGAAGTCGTTGGTGAGAAGCCTGAAAAGCAAAGTTTCTTATCGCAACTGTTGCTAGCATCTCTGCCTATTTTAATTATTATCGCTGTCTTTATGTTCTTCATGCGACAAATGCAAGGCGGCGGTTCCGGTCGTGGCGGCCCGATGGCATTTGGTAAAAGCAAAGCTAAATTGCTCAGTGAAGATCAAATCAAAACCACTTTTGATGACGTTGCTGGCTGTGATGAAGCTAAAGAAGATGTAAAAGAGTTGGTCGATTTCTTACGTGAGCCAAGCAAATACCAGAAATTAGGCGGTAAAATTCCGCGCGGCGTATTGATGGTTGGTCAGCCTGGTACTGGTAAGACTTTGCTGGCAAAAGCCATTGCTGGTGAAGCACGCGTACCATTCTTTTCTATTTCAGGTTCTGACTTCGTAGAAATGTTCGTTGGTGTCGGTGCGTCACGAGTGCGCGACATGTTCGAACAAGCTAAGAAACAAGCCCCATGCATTATCTTTATTGACGAGATTGATGCAGTAGGTCGCTCGCGTGGCGTCGGAATCGGCGGTGGTAATGACGAACGTGAACAAACCCTGAACCAGTTGTTGGTTGAAATGGACGGTTTCGAAATTAACGACGGTATCATCGTTATTGCTGCAACCAACCGTCCTGACGTGCTTGACCCTGCGTTATTGCGTCCTGGCCGTTTTGACCGTCAAGTGGTGGTAGGTTTGCCAGATATCCGTGGTCGCGAACAAATTTTGCATGTCCACATGAAAAAAGTCCCTGTGGCTGAAGACGTGAATGCCTCTATTTTGGCGCGTGGTACTCCGGGTTTCTCGGGTGCTGATTTAGCCAACTTAGTGAATGAAGCATCGCTGTTTGCTGCGCGAGCCAATCGCTCATTAGTAGGCATGGAAGAATTTGAGAAAGCCAAAGACAAGATCTTAATGGGTGCTGAGCGCA
>JARGOI010000296.1 GCA_029212275.1 Thalassolituus sp. | reverse complement strand
GGTTTTTTGACGCATGGCTTGTCAATTTCTTACACAAATTCTTAAGCAACAACTGGGCGTCTCTCTGCTCATCTGTGTCAGCCTCTTTATATTTACCAGCGCAAGGGTTTGGGCAGCAGATGAGGTGGCAGAGCCATCTGCTGCAAATGAACCAGCAGCAACTGAAGAACCAATGTCGGAAAATGCCGAGACAATTAAGTCAGAAACTACGGCTGTAGAGAACAAAGCACTGCGCGCTTTACCCTTCACCGACGCCAGTCGTCATCAAGATATTTTGAGCTATCTTACCCAGCAACAACGCCGTGATGAGATTCGCACTCTATTGGTTGATCAAACTCAATTTTATGGTCTGTATCTGCCGCAAAGAACTGCAAAAGCTCAAGGTGGCGCATTGCTGCTGCATGATCTAGAACAACATGGGCATTGGCCTACCGTCATTGCCCCACTGCGCGAGTTTCTGCCCGATCAAGGCTGGAGTACCATGGCCATTCAGATGCCCGAACCATACCGAGGTGTAGCTGCGCCAAAAACAACATCATCATCCACTCCCACACCAATGACTGAAGCTGAACCATCACCAGACGCATCCCTTCCTGTGCAAGATGCCACTGGGCTAATCAGCCCAGATTCTTATGGAAAGAAAGTCGTCGATCGCATTCTCGCAGCGACGACTTACTTAAACGAACGTGGACAATTAAATCTCATGGTATTTGCCCATGGTGATACGGCCATTTGGGCAATTAATGCATTGCTGAATCGCCAACGCGATAACGGCGATGCTAAGGGCATCTATCTTATATTGCTCGATGCTCGTGAGCATCCTGCCAGTCAACTGTATTTAGCAGACCAACTGAGCCAGTTGGATATTCCTGTATTTGATCTCATCAGCGCTAACAATCAGCAAAACGCCTTTGAGTGGGAGAAACGGCTAGGGCGTATGAAGCGCGAAAAGCACCTGAACTACCAACAATTAGTATTGCAAGATTCGTACACCGATGAACCACGCATTCGCCGCCGTATATGGGGCTGGTTAAAAACGCATGCGGCGGGCACAGAATTGCCTAGGTCGGGTAATTGAACGTCGAGTATTAATCATTGAACTCAAATCAGCGCCAACGCAAATCTTTTCAATAATTGATTAGGCGGTCTAAAAAAAACCGCGCTATAGTGTTGAGATGATTAATTCGCGTCATCCGTTGCCGTTATCTACCAAGATCAACGATGCCACGTCTCAAACAACACCCGTATCAAATAATCGGAATCAAACAACCGAGATCTTAACTCGCGCACAACAAACGTCCCAGCAATACCGCCAACAAGCGCCACAACAAGCTGAATACATAGCGGCAAACGAAGTGGTGCAATCCACCGCGGCGCAATTTGCTGCGGAATCGAGGGATCGTGGCTATTCAAGTAATCCCGCAAGTCAGTTTCGTGCGACCGAGCAAATATCGGGAACAAGCAGACTTGGACAGTTGCTAGATATCTACGCATAACCTAGGGCATTTCGAGCCAATAAATTTTGCCTTTTTAACGACTTTACAAGCGTTCGATTAATAGTCACTTTCAGCAATTTAATTAGGCAATTTACGTCTATTTATAATTATGGATATTTCAATCCGAGCAAAGTGTTCTATATTCTTGAATTTACAACAATATTTGTCTATTCCCACCATTCCTCGCTTTCACATACTTTACAAATTCGTTAGCGTTGTTATCAGTTAGGCTATTTTGTGTGGCAGCTTCCTGTATTTATGAATTTCTCTAATGCCGTTTGAAAGAATATTTGGCACCAAATTCATATTGGCTAGCAAACCATTTAGGCGTTAAATAAGAATTCAAAAAAAATAATTAAAAAGGGCAGTTTATGAAAAACCTTAAGATCCGATCTTCATTATTTCTGGCAATCTGTTTGGGGACAGTCAGCAGCGCGCATGCTGGTCAATATGTCATTACCTTTAAGCCTGGACAAGCACTCAAAACTTCTCAATTGCAGCAGCAACTGGTTCGCTTGTGGCCAGACTTAGCCGTCAAACAAAGAATGGCGGATGAACGTCGCATCGTTATCAACATCCCTAATGATCGACAAACACCTATTTTAGATGCCTTAACCCGATTATCTTGGATTGAGGCCGTTGAAACAGATATTCATGTAACACGCCAGCTTGTACCAAACGACGCCTATTTAAATCAACAATGGTCATTGTTCGAAGACGCAGCAGGCATTCGTATCTTAGATGCTTACGATATAACGCTGGGTGAAGGCGCTGTTGTAGCAGTGGCCGATACCGGCTATGTGCCCCACCCCGATTTAGATGCGAATCGATTACCCGGCTACGACATGATCAGTAGTTCCAGCACTGCACGTGATGGCAATGGTCGTGATAACAATGCCATTGATGAAGGTGATTACACCGTATGGTGGCAAAATGGCTACACCAGCAATTCTTCTTGGCATGGCTCGCATGTCTCCGGGACGATTGCCGCTATTGCTGATGACGGCAAGGGCATTGCTGGCGTCGACCCTATGTCCAAGTTTGTACCCGTTAGAGTGTTAGGCAGTGGTGGTGGATCATTATCAGACATTGCCGATGGTTTGATCTGGGCGGCGGGATTACCGGTTAATGGCACCGCAATAAATACTCATCCTGCCGATGTGATTAACTTATCACTGGGTGGCAGTGGTAATTGCCCAAGTTACATGCAAGATGCAATCAATGCCGCTACTGCAGCGGGGTCGGTAGTGGTGGTTGCTGCAGGGAATGAAAATACAAACGCCAGCAGCTCAACTCCGGCTAATTGCGATAACGTGATTACCGTCGCTTCGGTAGGTCGCAATGGCGCTCGTGCTTCTTATTCAAATTACGGATCAATTGTCGATATCGCAGCTCCAGGAGGCGGTAACGGCGGTGGCATTTTAAGTACTATTGACTCCGGTACTCAAGGACGTCAAGGTCCGGCTTATGCAGAATACCAAGGTACCTCGATGGCAACCCCTCATGTCGCAGGCGTTGTGGCACTTGTTCGTTCGGTCGCACCAGACCTTTCTCCAGCCGAAATTAAAGCGCTTCTAATTGCTTCTGCGCGTCCTTTCCCAGGAAGCTGTAATGGCTGTGGGGCAGGCATTGTTGATGCTTATGCCGCTGTTGCCCTTGCTTCTGGCACTACGCCGATTGATCCACCTACAGATCCCGTCGATCCTATTGAGCCTCCTGTGTATGAGAGCATTACCTACACAGGACCAAGCAATATTCAGATTGCCGATGCACGTCGAGCATTTTGGTTCTTTACAACTCCCGGCTCAACCTCAACCTCTCTAAATGTGCCTAAGGCCGGTAAAAACAGCCAAGTAAACATTGTGATTAATCATCCGCGTGCCAGTGAATTATCGTTAACCTTGGTGCGTCCTGATGGACGCCAAGTAGGATTAGCACCCTTCGCTCAACAAGGATCATTCATCACGTATCAAGCGCCAGGCTCTGATAGCGCAGGTGTTTACCTGTTAAATATTACTGACAGTCGCAGCGGTAATAGCGGAGTATTAACGTCGTTTAATGTGGTACAAGACGAGATTCAATAAATACAAAAAGCTATTTAATCGCTATAAAAACCACAAAAAAGCCGCTCAGTGAGCGGCTTTTTTTTCTAACAGCATGACTAGGGCACCTCTGCTAATGCAGTAGTGCTCTAATTAACTTACTGTTCGATGCCCTTCATGGTCAATTTCACACGACCTTTAGGATCAACGTCCATCACGTGAACTTTGACAGTCTGGCCTTCCGTTAAGAAGTCGCTGACGTTTTCAACACGGTCTTCGCTGATTTGCGAGATGTGCAACAAGCCGTCTTTGCCAGGCAATACGGTAATGAAGGCACCAAAATCAACGATTTTACTGACTTTACCTTCGTAGGT
>JARGOI010000295.1:2232-3915 GCA_029212275.1 Thalassolituus sp. | reverse complement strand
TTATTATCCCATTGGTGGCTTTACTGACCACCAAAATAGGGGTTTCAGCCGCATGGGCATTAAAAAAAGTGACCAGAGTCAACGCAAAAGCAAAAACGAATTGGGTGGCAAATTTCATAATGGTCTTTCCAAAATTTAGTGAAGTTATTATGCACTGTGTTGCGCTGAGAATATAGGTAAGTGAAGACAAAAAGGTTTCAACTTGGGTTGAAAGTGAGGTTCGAATCTTCACGAACAAAGCCACGGCTTAGCAGAGCTTTTTGCAATTTTTCGGATACATTTACATCGTCTAGACAAACCAATAACTGCAACGACTCTTGCTCGGCCCATTGTTGAATGAAATGCATCATTTGGTGCATGACGCCTCGCTTTTGAGTAATAGTACGAACACCAGCGCCAGTGAGTATGACCGTTTGAGCCCCCGTTCGTTCCGCCAACAAAGCACCAATAATGCGGTCATTAAAACGACCGGCGATGATCCAATGTTGATTGTCTAGCCAGTCTTCTAATTCCCCGGCAACGACTAGACCTAAAGGTGAGGTCTCAGTGCGAATTTTGTGTAAGTCATTCCAGTCAGCGTCGGTTGGCTGTTGGATGTGTTCTAAACGGACGGGCATACGCTGCTCCTAGACGATTTTTTGTATAAACACGTTAAAAAAAGCACGTTCTGGTTATAAAATGATCAGAAAGTAGCCTATTTTCTGCGCCGCTTTGCTTTATAATGCTTTCCTTTCTGTAATGCGAGAATTCGGAGCATCTTACGATGACGAGCACGGCACGCACAGCGTCGGTCGAGCGTAACACGCTAGAGACCAAAATTACCGTAAACATCAATCTTGATGGCACGGGCAAAGCCAATTTTGATACCGGGGTGCCATTTTTAGAGCACATGATGGATCAAATAGCGCGTCACGGTCTTATTGATCTGGATATCACCTGCAAAGGCGATAATCACATCGACGACCACCACAGCGTGGAAGACATTGGAATTACTTTAGGCCAAGCGTTTGCCAAGGCGATAGGCGATAAAAAAGGCATCGTCCGCTACGGTCACGCTTATGTGCCCTTGGATGAAGCATTGTCACGGGTCGTGATCGACTTTTCTGGCCGTCCCGGTTTGGATATGAAGGTTGAGTTTACCCGTGCCAGCCTTGGCCGTTTGGATACTCAGTTATTCTGGGAGTTCTTTCAAGGCTTCGTAAATCACGCCAATGTGACTTTGCACATCGACAATCTGAAAGGCTTCAACGCCCATCACCAAGCAGAGACTATTTTCAAAGCCTTTGGTCGTGCCTTGCGTATGGCGGTCGAGTTAGATCCGCGTATGGCTGGCATGATGCCGTCAACCAAAGGCAGCCTGTAAGGGGTAAGCATGGCCAGTAAAATTTGTGCGGTTATCGACTACGGCATGGGCAATTTGCATTCTGCTCATGGTGCGTTGCAGACCGTTGCACCAGATACCCACGTGATTGTGACCGGTGATCCAGAAGTGATTATGAAAGCCGATCACGTCGTCCTACCGGGTGTTGGCGCGATACGCGATTGTATGGCAGAGATTCGTGCTCAAGGCATCGATCAAGTTGTTGCCGAAGTTCGTAAAACCAAACCTTTGTTGGGCATCTGTGTTGGCTTGCAAGCCATGATGGATCGCAGTGAAGAGAATGGCGGTGTTGATTGTATGGG
>JARGOI010000295.1:0-2132 GCA_029212275.1 Thalassolituus sp. | reverse complement strand
GCTTGCAAGCCATGATGGATCGCAGTGAAGAGAATGGCGGTGTTGATTGTATGGGCGTATTCCCGGGTCAGGTGCGTTTTTTCGGTAAGGATTTGATCGAAAATGGCGAACGCTTAAAAGTGCCGCACATGGGGTGGAATACCGTCACACAAGTTAAACACCCTTTGTGGGCAGGCATCGCCGACAATAGTCGCTTTTACTTTGTGCATTCTTATTTTGTTGATGCGGTGAATGCCGAACAAGTTAAGGGTCATGGTCACTACAGTGTTGATTTTGCTGCTGCGATGGGGGAGGACAACGTCTTCGCCGTGCAATTCCATCCAGAAAAAAGCCACAACGCAGGTCTTGCGTTACTAAAGAATTTTTTATCTTGGGATGGTCAGGCGTAATTATTATTAGCCTGTTCCCACACTCTATTAAGGTTTAGACAACATGCTCGTTATTCCTGCAATTGATTTAAAAGATGGCCAATGCGTTCGTTTGCGCCAAGGTCGCATGGAAGACTCCACCGTGTTTGGTGATGACCCTGTGTCCATGGCGAAACGCTGGGTGGATGCCGGTTGCCGTCGTTTACACCTGGTTGATTTAAACGGTGCGTTTGCAGGAACCCCCGTTAATGGAGACGCGGCGACCGCCATTGCCAAAGCCTTCCCGAATTTACCCATCCAAATTGGTGGTGGAATTCGCTCGTTAGAAACCATCGAACACTACATAAAAGCCGGTGTGCAGTACGTGATTATCGGCACCAAAGCGGTGAAAGAGCCAGCCTTTGTTAAAGAAGCCTGCCAAGCATTTCCCGGCCATGTCATTGTTGGTTTGGATGCACAAGACGGTTTTGTTGCCACCGACGGTTGGGCTGAAATTTCAGAAATTAAAGCCGTTGATCTGGCCAAACAATTCCGTAATGACGGCGTGAGTGCCATTGTTTACACGGATATTGCGCGTGACGGCATGATGCAAGGCGTGAACGTCGAAGCGACGTTGCAATTAGCGGTTGAAGGTGGCATTCCGGTTATAGCCTCGGGCGGCGTCACCAATATTGAAGACATTCGCAAACTCGCCAAAGTCTCAAATCAAGGTATTTTAGGCGCCATTACTGGCCGTGCAATTTATGACGGCATGCTCGATGTTGCCGAAGCTCAGGCGTTGTCTGACGAATTAACAGGAGCCTAGGGCATGGGGCTGGCAAAACGCATTATTCCTTGTCTCGATGTCGACAAAGGCCGTGTGGTAAAAGGCGTTAACTTCGTTGGTATTCGTGATGCCGGAGATCCGGTAGAAATCGCCAAGCGCTATAACGATCAGGGCGCTGACGAAATTACCTTTTTAGATATTACTGCCAGCCATGAAGAACGTGAGACCACCGTTCATATGGTAGAAGCCATTGCCGAACAAGTGTTTATCCCACTTACTGTCGGTGGTGGTATTCGCGCGCTGGTGGACATTCGCAACATGCTGAATGCGGGGGCTGATAAAGTCTCGATCAACTCCGCTGCCGTTTATAATCCCGATTTTGTCCGTGCTGCTGCCGATAAGTTTGGTTCGCAATGTATTGTCGTCGCCATTGATGCCAAGCAGGTGGGCGACAACCACTGGGAAATATTTACCCATGGCGGGCGCAAACCAACCGGGATTAACGCGGTTGAATGGGCGATTAAAATGGCCGAATTTGGCGCGGGTGAGATTTTACTCACCAGCATGGATCGCGATGGCGTCAAAACTGGTTTTGATCTTGGTGTCACCAAGGCGATTTCCAGTGCTATTAACATCCCCGTGATTGCCTCGGGCGGTGTGGGTAACTTAGATCACCTCGCTGATGGCGTTTTAGTCGGTGGTGCGGATGCTGTGTTAGCAGCGAGTATTTTCCATTTTGGCGAGTACACCGTGCAGCAAGCTAAGCAGCATATGGCTGCGGCGGGTATAGAAATGCGCTTGGATTGATTAGCGTATTTTATGATGATGGAAGCCTCGCAAATGCGGGGCTTTTTTTTGCTTAAGTTTTATCTTAAGGACACATCTTCCTGTCTTGTCCTTCTTTGCTTGGCCCTAAAGTTTCGTAGCCTAGGTTTTTTACTATCAGAAAAATTGTCGTTAATTAAATCTCTATTCTTGCGAATCTGGTCTATTTTTAT
>JARGOI010000294.1 GCA_029212275.1 Thalassolituus sp. | reverse complement strand
AGGGGTGGCATCAAGGGTTCCGAGCTTCAGTAAAAGGCTGAATTATAGCCAACCTAAGCCTCGGGTAACAGAGACAAAGACGCTTAGAACAGTATTCGTCAAAGCGTTTTGATTAAGATGGCTGTTTAGAGCAAAAATAATCCATCAAAATGGATCGCCACGAATATGTTTTAAACGTAAACCGCTGGCAATCAGCACCGCAAAGTACACCACTATGCCAACCGCGACGACGATACACATTTGCGTAATACGTTTCGCTGCTTGCCAGTCGAGCCACATTTCTGGTGACTGCATCAACCAATAAATCACGGCACCCAATAGCGCATTAGCCACCACCAACACTATCGTAAAACGTAACCAACCAGTTTGCGGCTGATACGCATTTTGTTTACGCAGTCCACGGTACAACATAAAGACGTTATAGAACGCAGACAAGGAGGTCGCCAATGCCAATCCAGCGTGAGCAAACGGGACCACCAAAATCAGATTAAGCACCATATTCACAATCATCGCCTGAATACCGATTTTAACCGGAGTTTTGGTATCTTGGCGGGCGTAATACCCGGGAGCTATCACTTTGATCAACATAAACGCCAACAAGCCTAATGAGTAAGCTTGCAAACTCAGGGTCATTTTCCCAACGTCGTAAGCCGTGACTTCGCCGTAATAGAAAATGGTGGACATCAGCGGCATGGCCAACAGCATCAACGCTAACGCGGCAGGCGTGGCAATAAAGAAGACCATTCTAATGGCCCAATCTAAGGTGCGTGAAAACGACGCTTGATCATCCAACGCATGACGACTCGATAATGCCGGTAAAATAACCACACCAATGGCAATCGCAAACACCCCCAAGGGTAAACTGCTCAAACGATCGGAGTAATACAGCCAGCTAACACTGCCGTCTTCTAAAAAAGAGGCTAGCAAGGTATCTAATAACAGATTGATCTGACTGACAGAAACACCAAATAAGGCAGGAATCATTAATTTGCCTATTCGACGAACGCCTTGATCTTTGCGATTGACCGCCGGTGGCACCAATAATCGCAAACGTGCCAGAAATGGCAATTGAAAAACGAACTGAAACAGCCCAGCAAAAAATACGCCCCAAGCTAAGGCAAACAAAGGCTCGCTGAAATATTCAGTGGTTACTAACGCAGCAAATATCAGCACAATGTTTAAAATCACCGGGGTAAAGGCAGGGATAGCAAAACGGCCATAGGCATTTAACACGCTGCTGGCAAATGCCGTGAGCGAGATAAAAAATAAATAGGGGAAGGTAATACGCAGCAAATCGCCCGTTAAGGCAAACTTTTCGGGATCGGAGCGAAAGCCTGGAGCAAAAATCCACGGCAGATAATCGGCAAACAACATGGCTAAACAGGTTACCGCCAATAACGCCAAACCTAACATGCCCGACACTCGGGCAATCAATAAGCGCACATCGGCCATGTCACGTTGCTTGCGATACTCACTGAGCACCGGCACAAAGGCAACGGTAAATGCGCCTTCGGCAAACAAACGGCGAAAGAAATTGGGGATCTTAAATGCAACAAAAAACGCATCCGCCTGAGCGCCAAAATACTGCGCGACCACCACATCTCGGACCAAACCCAATACACGACTTAGCAGCGTCATTAGGCTGACCACCGAAGACGATCGCAACAAACTTGTTTTTGCTGCTTCAGGTTTTGGTGGTGTGGGAATCTGCTCGTCGCTCATAGCGCTGTCCGTGTCATTCTGTGTGTGGATTTAACCACAAAAAAACCCGCCATTGGGCGGGTTTTTTTGGCGTACTAAAAGGAGTATTAACCTTTCAGTGCATGTACTCGTGCATTCAAACGGCTCTTAATGCGAGCAGCTTTGTTTTTATGCAGAACACCTTTGTTCACCATTTTATCAACGTAAGGTTGAGTGATAGTGAATGCAGTTTGTGCTTTTTCGTAATCAGCGCCTTCAACAGCAGCATGAACTTTCTTGATGTAAGTACGCACCATAGAACGTAATGCCATTGTACGGTCGCGGCGTTTTATAGCCTGACGTGCGCGTTTACGAGAACCAGCGGAATTTGCCACAGTCGGCTCCTCAGTAATTAGGTTTCAGTTAAATCTTGTTTAGATTATCTAAGAGGGGGCGGATTATCCAGATTGCACGTCACGCTGTCAACAGCCCCGACGTTTATATTATGAATCAGCCCTAACTTGTTACTCTAAAACTCATTTTTAATAATTTGCTTGCAAAAACTTGTGTCAATCACGCTAAGTCGACAGACACTTAATCAATAACAACCGGCTCAAACGATTTGATCAGGTCATCCACTGCCTTCATCTGCTTGAGGTACACCTCAAGCTTATCCAATGGCAATGCGCATGGACCATCGCACTTTGCTTCAGCAGGGTTGGGATGCGCTTCAATAAACAAGCCTGCAATCCCTAAGGCCATGCCTGAGCGGGCCAGCTGAAACGCTTGCTGGCGACGGCCATCGGCAGAATCGGTACGACCACCAGGACGTTGCAACGCATGCGTAGCGTCAAAGATCACCGGCGCTTGTTTTTTCATGTCGTCCATACCCAACATGTCGACCACTAAGTTGTTATAACCAAAACTTGATCCGCGCTCACACAACATTACCTTTTCGTTACCGGCTTCGGCAAACTTGGTAATGATATGACGCATTTCATGCGGCGCTAAAAACTGTGGCTTCTTCACATTAATTGCCGCGCCGGTTTCCGCCATGGCGACCACTAAGTCTGTTTGGCGAGCCAAAAAGGCCGGCAACTGAATCACATCGACCACTTCTGCCACGGGCTTAGCTTGGTAAGGTTCGTGCACGTCGGTAATGATGGGGACATTAAAAGTCTTTTTGATATCTTCAAAAATTCTCAAGCCTTCCTCCATACCAGGACCACGGTACGAATTAATCGACGAGCGATTGGCTTTATCAAACGAGGCTTTGAACACATAAGGAATGCCCAATTTTTCGGTCACTTTGACGTAGTATTCACAAATAGACATGGCCAAATCGCGGCTTTCGAGAACGTTCATGCCACCAAACAAGGTGAATGGGGCGTCGTTACTTACTTCGATACCGGCAACAGAAACCGATGAAATCATGGCAATTCTCTCCTTAAACATGGGTCTTGCAGTGAATTAACCGTCACAGCACTACAAGATTATCTCGATGAATCATTTCGGGTTCGGCAACCAAACCCAATTTTTGTTCTAAGCCTGAAGATGGTGTACGGACAATTTTACGGGCATCTTCGCTGCCGTAGTTTACCAAACCTTTGGCAACCATCTCGCCTTTTTCTGACACGCAGGCAACTACTTGGCCGCGTTCAAAGCGTCCCTTGGCATCCAATACACCAATCGGTAACAAACTGCGTCCACCTTCTTGCAACGCCTTAATAGCGCCAGCATCCAACACTAATTCGCCTTGGGTTTGCAGGTGTCCGGCAATCCATTGTTTGCGCGCCACTACGGGAGCTTGGTCGGCAAGCAATAAGGTGCCGAGCAGCTCGCCTGCGCGTAAGCGCGTAAGCACGTGTTCGTTGCGTCCGCCAACAATGACAGTGTCAGCACCCGAACGTGCCGCCAGCGTCGCCGCACGCACCTTAGTGGTCATACCGCCACGACCTAAGGCACCGCCTTCTCCAGCCATGGCGACAAATTGTGGATCAGAGGCTTGGCCTTGATAAATTAACTGCGCGGTGCTGTCTTTGCGCGGATCGGCGGTAAATAACCCTTGTTGATCCGTTAAAATCACCAACACATCCGCCTCGACCAAGTTGGCCACTAACGCCCCCAAGGTATCGTTGTCGCCAAAGCAGATTTCATCGGTCACGACGGTATCGTTTTCATTAATGATGGGAACAACGCCCAGCTTTAACAAAGTACGCAACGTCGTGCGCGCATTAAGATAGCGCTTTCGATCACTGAGGTCATCGTGGGTAAGTAGAATTTGTGCGGTCTGGCGCTGATGACTGGCAAAGGCGGTTTC
>JARGOI010000293.1:2440-4005 GCA_029212275.1 Thalassolituus sp. | reverse complement strand
AGTGAAGATATATCTCGATCTTTCTGAAGCTTTAAATTTTCTAATTCTTGTCGTTGTTGATCAAGATCATTCTGCCAAGCCTTAGTGGCATCATTACCCAGCGCCAACTCACCGCTTACTCGCTCTGCAATCCAATACCCGACAAATCCCATCGCCATAGGCAAGGCAAACAAAATTCCCAGTATCAAATGCTTGAAACTAGAACTCAGTTGTAATGTACGGGATTCATCATGCCGCTTGCTTACGATAATAATATTCATCTGGCTGGTACAATAACTGCCTTATATTGTTAAAACTCACATTCGAACCACATGGAAAGGGCCATGTTTTTAGTATGGCCCTTTAATCTTATTTCATCGCATGAAATTGTTACGCAATGTAAAAAGTCTTATCAACTTGCCGCAGCTGGACGCATATAGGAAATTGGTGACGACTCTTCTGGAAATTCAACAAATTCCCAAGCATCTTGTTGCTGCAGTAACTCACGCAACAGTCTGTTATTCAAGCCATGACCTGATTTAAAGCCGACGAACTCACCAATCAGACTGTGTCCTAGAAGGTATAAATCACCCACCGCATCCAGAATTTTGTGTTTCACGAATTCGTCATCATAGCGCAAACCATCTTCGTTAAGTACGCGATAATCATCAACAACAATGGCGTTTTTGACACTACCACCAAGCGCTAGATTTTTTGAACGCATGTACTCAAGATCTTTGGTAAAGCCGAAAGTACGCGCACGACTCACTTCCTTTACATATGAAGTAGAAGAGAAGTCTAAGCTGGCTTTCTGAATACTTTGACGGAATACAGGATGATCAAAATCGATTTCAAACGATACTTTGAAGCCATCGTAAGGAACAAATGCAGCTGTCTTATCACCATCAGAAACTTCAATACGACGCTTGATGCGAATAAATTTCTTGGGGGCGTCTTGCTCAGCAATACCGGCAGACTGAAGTAAGAAAATGAACGGGCCAGAACTGCCGTCCATAATAGGGACTTCTTGTGCGCTAAGTTCAACCACTGCGTTGTCGATACCTAAACCAGCCATCGCAGAAAGCAAGTGTTCGACGGTGTCGACACGAGCATTATCTTTTACAAGAGTGGTAGAAAGCGTCGTCTCACCAACCTGCAAAGCGTTAGCAGGAATATCAACTGAGGGAGTTAGGTCAACACGTCGAAACACAATACCAGAGTTAACTGGCGCAGGCTTTAAAGTAAGGAACACCTTCTCACCGGAGTGTAGGCCTACACCGGTAGCGCGGATGGTATTGTTTAAGGTGCGTTGTCTTATCATCGGACATTCCTGCCATTATTGGACGTTTTTTATACAATAAGTGACGCATTATACCAGTTATTACGGCGGAAGCCAGTGCCTACGCCGCATAGGGTAATTTAACTAATATAATTTAATCAGCTTGTCGTCTAAGAAATGCTGGGATATCGAGATAATCCATATCCGGATGACTTCCAGAGTCGAGCTTGCGAGCCACATTACCTGCTTGACGAACATGTGCTTGGCGATCAATCTGACGATATTCATTTGTCGCTTCGGCAGATTT
>JARGOI010000293.1:0-2340 GCA_029212275.1 Thalassolituus sp. | reverse complement strand
CCAGTCGCTGTTCCGGTTCCCATCATCGCCTGACCCATTTCCGACATAACTGTACGTACATCTGCAAAGTCGACGTTAATCATACCTGGGCGAGTAATTAAATCTGCAATGCCTTGCACAGCACCTTGCAATACATCATTAGCTGCTTTAAATGCATCCAACAATGAAGTGCCCTTGCCAAGCACCGATAATAATTTTTCATTTGGAATAGTAATTAGCGAGTCAACGGTTGCGGCTAATTGTGCTAAACCTTCGTTGGCAATATTCATTCGCTTTTTCCCTTCGAAAGGAAAAGGCTTTGTAACAACTGCCACCGTTAAAATACCAAGTTCTTTTGCAACTTCTGCAACAACAGGCGCGCCACCGGTTCCTGTACCACCGCCCATACCGGCAGTAATAAATACCATATCAGCGCCGCGCAATGCATCAGCGATTCGCTCGCGATCTTCCATTGCAGCCTCGCGACCAATATTCGGATTAGCACCGGCACCCAATCCTTTGGTTAAACCATTGCCTAATTGAATAACAGATTTTGCACCGACATTTCTTAATGCCTGAGCGTCTGTGTTTGCGCAAATAAAATCAACACCGTCGATTGAACTTTGCACCATGTGCTGAACTGCGTTTCCGCCGCCACCGCCGACACCAACAACTTTAATTACAGCATTTTGCTGAATATCATCAGCCAGTTCAAACATATCGCCTTCTCTCATTTGAGACATAGCATTATCTCCTTTTATTTGCGCTTATATATTTAATATTAAAAATTGTTTTTTAGCCAACCTTTTATACGAAAAAATGGGCTTTTTTTGTCATCTTGAGGTGAAATATTTCGAGTTTTTTTATTTTCAACATTTGCCGCGTACATTAGCAATCCAACCGCCGTAGAATAGATAGGATTATTCAAAACTTCCGTCAATCCTGTGACACCTGTTGGGCGTGCTAAACGCACTGGCATATGGAATATTTCTTCAGCTAATTCGACCACACCTTCCATTTTTGAAGTGCCACCAGTCAATACAATTCCGGCGGCAATTATATCTTCAAAACCGCTGCGACGAAGCTCTGCTTGAATAAGTGTAAACAGCTCGTCGTAACGTGGTTCAATTACTTCTGCTAATGCTTGGCGAGATAAATCTCGTGGCGGTCTTTCTCCGACACTCGGTACCTTAATAGTTTCATCAGCTTTTACTAATTGAGTTAATGCGCAGGCGTATTTTACTTTTATTTTTTCGGCATGTTGGGTCGGTGTTCTTAACGCCATAGCAATGTCATTAGTGACTTGATCACCGGCGATAGGAATGACGGCAGTATGACGAATTGCACCGTCAGTAAAAATAGCAATATCGGTTGTACCGCCACCAATATCGACCATGCAAACACCCAGCTCTCTTTCGTCATCGGTTAATACTGCATAACTGGACGCTAGTTGCTCTAAAATAATATCATCGGTCGCTAAATTACAGCGCTGTACACAACGTTCAATATTTTCAATTGCATTCACAGACCCTGTTACTAAGTGTACTTTTGCTTCTAGACGTACACCCGACATTCCTACCGGTTCTTTAATGCCTTCTTGTCCATCAACGACGTATTCTTGCGGAATAACATGCAATATATTTTGATCTTGTGGAATCGCAACAGCTTGCGCAGCATCAATAACTCGTTCGATATCAGTTTGTGTTACTTCACGATCTCTAACTGCGACAATACCGTTGGAGTTCATCGAGTGAATATGACTTCCAGCAATGCCTGCATAAACCGAATGAATATTACAACCAGCCATTAATTCTGCTTCTTCGACGGCGCGACGAATCGAAAGAACGGTTGATTCGATATTCACTACCACGCCTTTTTTCAATCCCTTACTTGGACTGGTTCCTAATCCTACAATTTCAATATTGCCGTCGCGATCGACCTCACCAACAATGGCAACAACTTTCGAAGTACCAATATCTAAACCAACCAGCATGCGTTTATCTGCCGACGTACTCATTATCCTTTCTCCTGATCACGGCGCCATGTTAATGCTGCACCTTTGCCGTAACGTAAATCGATCGCTGCAATTTCTTGGTTTGGTATTGCGTTTAATAATTCTTGTAAACGACGAATTCGCGCTTCGGTATCGATACTGCCAAGCTCGACAGTCCAACCATTGCTTAATGAAATCTGCGTTGAGCCAATATTGTTTACTTGCAGTTGCTCAACACGAACTTGTGAGTCACTGATACCTTGTTGCACCAAGCGGAAACTTTGTAATGCTTTTTGTATATAACTGGACTGTGCATTAATCCTAGCTAAGCCGCTGACATCCAATTTTTTAGGTAACTCAGTTAAATG
>JARGOI010000292.1 GCA_029212275.1 Thalassolituus sp. | reverse complement strand
CAGGAGATGTATCAAATCCTGACAATCCATATCTGAACGTACAATATTTAAAGCGCGCTTCATGGGCAGGCGTACCAACAGGGCGTCGTTTTCAAGCCGATCCCGGCGTGCTTGCTCTTGGTCTTATAAGTTTGGATTCTGTTCTCGCATTGGTGGCGGTTGCTGATGAATGTCAGGTAACGGGAACGCCTGGTTGTTTCTCTCTTACTAACTACCAAAGTATTTATGTTGGCGAAGCACCTTCAGAAACTGATCCTAATGGACAAACAGCTTCAGGGGTGTTTGTGTCATTACAAACTTCAGAAGTGCCCTGGTCAGACTTGTCAGGACTTGGTGGTTCGAATCGCGTTCTTACGGAGCGTGGCGCCTACTTGAACAGTACTCAGTTTAAAGACAGCAACGGTGTCATCAGATATCCCCTAACACTTGATTTTGTTGACGCAACGAGCGGTACTCAGCGTGTTGCGACATGTGTTGGCCGATTAAAGGGGTGTTAATATGAAAAAGTCTAACTTATTGATGGCTAATGCCTTAAGAAATAACGTGTTCAAAATTGGTGTAGTCTTAGCCGTTTTGTTATCTGCTTCTGCTTCAGCTGATTTAACAGCTTTGCCAGACGAACAGCTGGACCAAGTCTCTGGTGCAGGTCTTGGCTTTGCCTTAGAAGATTTTATTTTGAATTCTGATGACTCATCTTTAATTGTTACTGGCATCAACAGTTCCAACGGCAACGAAATTAAAGCAGACTGGACCAGATTGTACATCATGGGAGAGGGAAGTAATAAAGGCAGAAATAATACAAAGGCAAATATCGGTAGTTATTTGAATCCTTGGGTCATTCAGACTGTTCGAGGATCTGCTGGACTAACTGTCGGCGATGCTGGCTATAATCCAAGTTACGATACCATCAGAGCTGATCGTGCTTTGATTGAATTCGCTACCGATTCATACACCAATCCTTTGCAGAATAGTGCTCTTTATGGTCAGTTTTCTTTTTATCAAGGTTGTATTTATGACGAAGTTGGCTGCGGGGCAGTCGGCGCAAATGGTACCGCCGTTCAGAAGTTGAATACTGAGATTACTTTGCTTGAAGTAAATAAAAACGCAATTATTCAAAAATACGAAATAAACAATAACCTTAATTTAAGCCAGCTAGAAGCCAATACCAGAAACATCTATACCAATTTTATTGCGCCAGAAGAAGTTAAGGTCGAAGCTGCTAATACAGTTTTTCAAGCGGCGTCGGTTGTTTTCAATCAAGAAGCGCAAGACTTAACGCCTTTGTACAACACTGTTATTCAGTTTAATGGCCAACAAGATTTACTCTTTGGTGAAGAAGCGTCTAGCGGGGTTGCTAACCCATGTACTTATAATGCTTCTTGTCGAGCAGCTCGCAACGCATACAACAACGCTTTACCTGATTTCGTTGATGCTCGAGATAACAAAGCAGCAGCGCTAGATGCTTTTACCGCTACTAAAGTTGCACTGAACGAACAGTTAAACAGAACCGATTTCACGGATGCTCAAGTTTCATATTTGGATCGTGTAAACGATATTCAAAGGTATAAGTTATTGTGTGGAACGAACGATGATTTCACCAGTTGTTCTGACGGCACCATCGTTCGCAAAGAGAATACGAAAGACAACGTGCAGAGTGTGTCGGTTGCATTGGGTAACGGTGGTATTCGTCGCAAAGGTTTGGACATAGGTGTTGCATTTGATTTCTTGTTTAATGAAGGAACGCCCCAAGAGCGTAGCGATTATTTAGCTGTGGATTTGAAGGGTGTGTTTGTTGATGGTTCGTATCTACGCTTATGGTCAACGAAAGATGAAAATAATCTTTCTGAGATTAATGGTGAGCTTCGTTTAAATCTGTTTGTGAAAGAAATTGATATCAACGTTTGTAATACAGCGACATGTTTGGGTAACGAGGCGATACAACAATCCGCAACTCTTAACCTAGATAACTTCGTATTGAGTCTAAACTTAGGGTATGGAGAAACTCAACCGATGAAGTTCAAAGCAACGGACGACGGTAATTTTGAATTTGAATTGGTGAATCCAATTAACCCAGTGGTAGCAGATAGAAACAGCGATGCCAAAATGCAGGAATTTTATGATGACTATTATTCTAATGCACCGAAAAGCTTTCTTTACATCGGTGACGTTCGCTTAGGTAATGAAAGTATTGGTAGTACAACGATTAATGGTTTTCGTGCTCAGTACTTAAAAGTAACCAGCAGAGACCTTTAATAAAGGTATAGGTGATAATAATGAAAACAAAAATCTTTGCCGGAATGTTTTTTTCCTGTCTCTCTTTTTATGCTTCTGCAGAGTTGAAGTCATTGGATGAGCATAATATGTCAGAAATTACCGGACAGGGCGGTGTGTATTTGTCGGGTGAATTTGCTATTAACAAAGAAAATAGCGAAAGACTGCTCTGGAGCAATGGTACTCGTGATTATTACCGACTAGATTCTAATGGTAACCTTGTCGTCGATAATTCATTGAATCCTGATAACGTTGGGAACCAAATAAACCCAGATCAGTGTGATAATGGCATTTGTGGTTTGCGATTTGCGATAAAACTTAATGAGAATAGTGAAGGCTGGTACGTTTTGGATGACGTATCGGGCAGTTTCTCTTTTGAAGGCATCACGCTTCGTACGGAAAAGTTAACCGTCGTATCAGATTTCAATAATATTACGGGAGTCGACGTTGATGGTGTCCCGTTACCAGATCAAGTGACCTTAGCTGATCCTGCGGAAGTTTTGAAAATTGGTCTTCCTGGTAAGGTAAGCTTTAAAGATTTTAAGTTTAAGTATGCTGTTGCTAATAATGGTGAATTTGGTGTCCCAGTAGATTCAGATACTCCTTTTCGTCAAACAGAAATATTCGGTGTGCAGTTGAATGGTGACATTACGCTGCAGGGCAACTTACTACTATTTCCGGTGAACTGATTATGAAAAACTATATTTATAAAATGTCGCCATTATTATTGTCTATTCTTGCGGTCAATGCCCAAGCATTAGAATCTTTGGACGACAGTCAGATGTCATCGGTAAGGGGTCAGGCTGGCATAACTTTGGATTTCAATCCTGGTATTACCACAATTGGTGCCATTACATACACGCAAGACGATGTTGGTCTGTCGTTAAATGATGTGAAAATCACTGGTACTCCTGGTAAGTTCTCGACGACAACAATTGATATCGAATCTGACGGCCGCCTTGTTTTAGACACAAAGCAAGCTCAAACTGAGTTTGAAATTGGCAGTATCGGCATGACGTCTTCAATTGGTACTACTGGCGAGTTTATGGGCATCCGTGGCCGGACGAGCGATTATAATGCAGTCAATGGTACCGGTGAGACCATTATTAGCTTGGGTGATGATCCTAACGATCCTAATACGTATGATTTAGCTGGTTCAAAGCTGGGTCTATTTTACGACCGATTGCATTTCATCGATGATAATAACGAGTGGATTCTGGACGACTTAGCCATCAACGCCGTTGTTAACTACGGTAAGTTGGTAGTGATGGATGACGGTCTAAAATTCGATTTTGATGCTGGAGATTCTTTTGACTCGGGCAGCCGTGGTTTGTCAATAAGCTATGACGCTAATGCTGTTGGTATGTCTTTAGGGACAACGCCAGAAACTCGTATTGGTTATGATGATGACCTCACGAATACGTTTGGTAGTGTCAGTCTTAACCTGAATGCTTATGGTTCTTTTACTTTATTAAATAAAGGGAAATCTAATCAAGGCATTACCTTTATCCCTGCATTTACCTTAGTCAATGACGACGATGATATTCCGGCATTTAAATACACAGATGACGGTTTTATAGTCTTAGCGAAAAACTTTACCGGTGATTTTAGTACTAATTCTGGTTTTACTGTCGACTTCAGTGAAAACGATTCTGGTGAACCTTACATCGATGTTAGCTATAGTGATTTTGCCTTTGCCTTTAATTTAGAAGATCTTGTGTTGGGCGGTTCTGAAGCTGCTTACGATGCT
>JARGOI010000291.1 GCA_029212275.1 Thalassolituus sp. | reverse complement strand
CTTACTTTATTCCGGAAAGTACACCGCTGCACACTCAGCTGTTTAACTTTCAAAAGAATCAGCGCCGTATCGCCTTAGTCGTCGATGAGTATGGCGATGTTGAAGGCATTTGTACCTTAGAAGATATTTTAGAAGAAATTGTGGGTGAATTTACCACCGACGTGGCGTCTTCTAGTTCTCCAGACGTCCATCCGCAAGACGATGGCAGCTTTATTATTGATGGCACCGCCTTTGTCCGCGACGTGAACAAAGCGATGAAGTGGCATTTGCCTATTGATGGTCCTAAATCCATCAGCGGTATGATTGTTGAGTACTTAGAGCATATTCCCGAAGCGCCAGTGTGTTTGCGTATAGGTCACTACCTAATCGAAATCATGCAAATAAAAGACAACACCATTCGCAGTGCAAAAATTACTCTAGACCCCAGAGCGCCTGTCGAAGAATAAAACAATCGAAGCATAAACAAACCAACAGACAAATGCAGAAGCGGCAATAAGTCGCTACAATGATGCACCTTTTTTGAGCCACCGAAACGAATTGTCATGACCGATCAGAAAGCTCGCAAGATTTTAGTTACTAGCGCCTTACCCTACGCCAACGGCTCCATTCATCTTGGCCATTTGTTGGAATACATCCAAACCGATATTTGGGTGCGCTTTCAAAAAGCACGTGGGCAGCAGTGTACCTATGTGTGCGCCGACGATGCCCACGGCACCGCTATTATGTTGCGGGCAGAAAAAGAAGGCATTACCCCAGAACAACAAATTGCCCGTGTGAAAGCCGAACACGAAGCCGACTTCGCTGCGTTTAATATCGCCTTCGACAATTTTCACAGTACCCACAGCGATGAAAACCGCGAACTGTCGGAAAAGATCTATAAAGCCTGTCGCGACAAAGGCCATATCGCCACGCGCAACATTAAACAATTGTATGATCCAGTAAAAGAGATCTTCTTAGCCGACCGTTACATCAAAGGCGAATGCCCTAAGTGTGGTGCAGAAGACCAATATGGCGACAACTGCGAAGTCTGCGGCGCGACTTATACCCCCGCGGAATTGAAGAACCCCTTTTCGGTGATGTCCGGCGCCACGCCTATCGAAAAAGAATCGGAACACTTCTTCTTCAAACTGCCTGACTTCCAAGCGTTTCTACAGACCTGGACACGCTCTGGCACCTTGCAAGACGAAGTCGCCAACAAGCTGGCCGAATGGCTCGATTCTGGCCTGCAAGAATGGGACATCTCGCGTGATGCCCCCTACTTTGGTTTTGAAATCCCCGATGCACCGGGTAAATATTTTTATGTTTGGCTAGATGCACCAATTGGTTACATGGCCAGCTTTAAAAATCTCTGCGATCGCCGCGATGATCTTGATTTTGACGACTACTGGAAACCAGATTCCGATGCTGAGGTGTATCACTTTATCGGCAAAGACATCATAAATTTCCACGCCTTATTTTGGCCAGCCATGTTAACCGCCGCCGAATATCGCACGCCGACCGCCGTGAATGCGCATGGCTTTGTCACCGTCAATGGCGCAAAAATGTCGAAGTCACGCGGCACCTTTATTAAAGCGCGGACGTATTTAAATCATTTAAACCCAACCTACCTGCGCTACTACTTTGCTGCGAAGCTGAGCAGCAGCGTCGATGACTTCGACCTCAACCTCGAAGACTTCGTGCAGCGGGTGAATTCTGACCTTGTAAACAAGCTAGTCAATATTGCTAGCCGTACCGCCAAATTTGTCGAAAAAGCCGGCGGCTCCCTGAGCGAGCGCTGTGTTGAAGAAGACATGGTAAAAAGCTTTATCGACGCCGGTGATCAAATTGCACAGCATTACGAAAACCGTGATTTTGGCCGCGCTATGAAAGACATCATGATGCTGGCCGATCGTGCCAATGAATACATCCAAGAAAAAGCCCCATGGGCCATGTCGAAAGAAGCGGGCCGCGAGCAGGAAGTGCTGGACGTATGTTCGGTTGCTTTAAACCTTTTCCGCCAGTTAATGACCTATTTGTCGCCGGTATTGCCGGAGCTTGCCGAGAAAACCTGCGAATTTATGAACCTTGATGATCTGAATTGGGATAGCCGCACGAACATATTGCTAAACCATGCAATCAACTCGTTCAAGCCGATGCTGGCGCGTGCAGAAATGGATAAAGTAACGGCCATTTTGGCAGAGACCAAAACCGAACTCGACAAAGAGAACGGTGTCTCATCAGTTGCTTCAAGTAATACGAAAGAAAGTTCGCAAAACACCAAGAAACAAGATAGTCCTAAAACAGAAGCAAAGAAAAAAGACAAAGGTCCAGCCACACGAGAAGACGGCTCTGAAGCCATCGCCGAGACCATTGAGTTTCCGGATTTCGCTAAGGTTGACCTACGTATTGCAAAAATTGTGAAAGCTGATCATGTGGAAGGCGCAGATAAGTTGCTGCAACTAACGCTAGATATTGGTAATGGCGAAACGCGTAACGTGTTCTCGGGCATCAAAGCAGCGTATCAGCCAGAAGATCTGGAAGGTAAGCTTACGGTATTCGTGGCAAACTTAGCACCACGCAAAATGAAATTTGGCCTATCAGAAGGCATGGTATTAGCCGCCGGTCCGGGTGGAGCAGATATTTGGCTGCTAGAACCACACGACGGCGCCCAACCTGGCATGAGGATTATGTAATGAAATTTTTATTAACAATTTTTTCCGCATTGATATTGGTCATGGGCGTAAGCCACGACGCCGATGCCAAGCGTTTTGGTGGTGGCGGATTTGGCAAAAGTTTTTCATCTCCTTACAAAAGTTCGCCTGCAAGTTCGCCTTCAAAAGCACCTGCTAAAGGCGGCGATCAAGCCAAAGCTGCGCCTGCACGCGGTGGTTTAATGGGCGGTATGTTGGGCGGTTTATTAGCCGGTGGCCTGTTTGCGTACTTACTAGGCAGTGGCGCTTTTGAAGGCTTACAGCTAATGGATATCTTGCTGATTGGCGGGGTGATTTTTTTAATCATGCGCTTATTGCGAGGCAGCCAAACAAGCCAACATCAGGCACGTGCCGCTTATGCTGGCAATCAATTTGAACCGAACCAGCATAGCTTCCAAGGCAATACTGACATGAGCGGCCAAGCCAATACGAACTTGGACACAGAACCATTGAATTTACCGGAAGGATTTGATGCCCCAGGGTTTATTAATGGTGCTCTAGAACATTACCACTTAGTACAAAAAGCTTGGAATGATGGCAATTTAGATTTAATTAAAGAGTACGTCAGCCCCAACCTATTTGCCGCGTTGGCCAGTCAACGTCAAAAGCTGATGGTACCACCGCAAACTGAAGTACTGGATTTGAACGCAGAAATCGTGCGTGCCGACGAAGGCCGTAATACACGTGAAATTAGTATTTTATTCCGTGGACGCTGCCGTGATTTACTTGAAAAATCTGAGGACGGTATCTTCGACATTTGGCATCTTGAGCGTGACACCTCGGTCACTGACTCACCTTGGATTGTGGTTGGTATTGAAGCTGACTAAATTCTCACGCTGCTGCACGGCAATTAGCAAACATGGAAAGAGCGCTTTAAAAGAGCGCTCTTTCACATAATACTTATCAGCATATCCCTATTTAACGCTAGTCTCTTTAACACAATCCCTTCTGACACAATCTCTGAAACACAGCCTTCTTTAACACAGTCCTTTTCAACACAGCACTAATCAAGCGTCCACCGTGATCGTTTGTTGAATTACTGAGTCATCTCTGATTAATTACAGACAAAAAAAACTCCCAACAAATGGGAGCAAAGTGGAGATAAGGGACGTAACCGTCACCTTGAAATCATGGTAACAACTTGTAATGTTTCGTACAAACTATGTAACACTCTGTTACATGAAAGTCACATACTGGGTAACTCAATGGCTAATTCTAGCCAATCAATAAGCATGAACTCAGTGTTTTGCAGCGTCTTTTTTGACTAGATGATCTGCTAAAAAATACTCCGCTAACAATCGGCACGTCAAATAACAGAGAATGCCTGCAAAAATTGTATCAC
>JARGOI010000290.1 GCA_029212275.1 Thalassolituus sp. | reverse complement strand
AGGGCATTGCCAGACTGTCCGACGTGACGTCGACAAATGGCTTCGATACGTGACAGTAATTCTTGGGTATGAAATGGCTTGCCTAAGTAGTCGTCGGCCCCGGCTTTTAAGCCTTCAACACGTTCATGCCAAGCATCGCGTGCGGTTAGCACCAATACAGGCGTTTTATTGCCCGAACTGCGCCAGTTTTTCAAAACCTCTAAACCGTTACGGCTGGGTAGGCCAAGGTCGAGCACAATGAGATCGGCTTCAATCTCGTTGCCTAAAAACTCACCTTCGATGCCGTCGTGGGCAATTTCAACCGCGTACCCTGCAGCTCTTAATAACGGCTGCAAGGCATCGGTTAGGTGACGATCATCTTCGACCAGTAGCAGTTTCATTAGTCGTCAATTTCCTCTTCAATCCAGTCACCCGACTTAGCATCTATGTAAGTTTCGTGACGCAGACCGGCGCTGTCCAACCACTTTAGTTCGTACACCAAACGCTCGTCTTCCCATTCTATTTCTGCATCAAGCAACTCCCCATTAATGGGATGACGCTGCAAGATCACATCCAGTGACAGCATATCTCCGGCAGCAACCCACTCCCTGACTTGGGTCTGGTTTGGGTGCTGTTCGGCGTTAGTCGTCCCAGCGACCAAAGCCAGGAATATCAACAGTATGTTCATTAAATTTTCCTTTAACGGCACCGCTGCCATGACAGGCGTTGCATTGAGTGAAGGAACCCACTTCAGGGTTGCCCTGAACCATGCGTTCTGGAATCTTACGGTGCTTACGGGTAAAGAAATTCAGTTCAGTAATGCGCAGTGGCACATCATCATAACCTACGCCCTTCATCATACGGCTTTTATTGCTGGCGCTGTGGGCGCTTAAATAGGCCAGAATTTCCGCCTGTAAGCCTTCGTCTAATGAGGCATCGTCACCAAAATGATCCGGTAGCGTGGTCATTATTTGATGCCAGCTGCGTGCTGGCAACAGTTTCGCTGGATAAGCCAGATGGCAACTGCCGCATTCTTCTTGATAGCGCGTTGCATCGGCGGTGCTGGTGCCCGGAGATTTTGGCGTGGGCAGGGTGTTTTTTTTGCTCATCATAACGAACATCGCGGCTGCTTTTTTTGTGTTCACGTTCGTCATCATCATCGTCGGCCAGTGATAAATTATTAATACTACTGAGACCGTAAATTCCTATGGTTAAAGCTCCACCGAGCATTAACGTACCAATGGCATAGCGCAGTGTGTTGAGTATTGGGTTCATTATTTTCTCTCGATTAATACTGATTGAGCCAAGTGATGACATCGCCCTTTTCTTGCGCGCTGCATTCTCGTCCTAGCGTCCATTTACAGTTACGCAAAAACCATTTCTCGCTGAACTTGGCATCACTGAAGCGCTGGGGGTTACTGCGCACCGCCATGGGTTCAATGACTTTGCCGGTTTTGATGTGTTTACCCGGTTGCGCTGGGTCTTTGCCGTGGCATTGCGTACAACTGCGTCCGCTTTGTTCTTGGTTGCTTGATGTTGAACTCCAAAGCCGCTCACTGGCCTCCGCGCTGAATGGCCCGGCCCCTTGTTGGCGATAGCCGTCGAGCTGGCTATTGGCATCGGCAAGGGTTTGCTGGCTTAACAACAGTAGCGACAGGGTGGTACCCAAAAGCGCATGTATTAGTAATTTCATAAGGTGCTCTTCATTCTTTGATTTGTGAGATGCTGCTGTTTGTGCTGACGTCTGAACCGAAATCATCGGCACGCATTTGCTTGCGACCTTTCACCATGGCTTTCACTAAGTTTTCTTTATGATGCAGGCTGCTGAAAATCACCCCTGTAACGTGTAAACCGACCAGAGCTAAGGTGAAGTTAGCAAAAAACTCGTGAATCTCTTTTAAGGTGTGCTCGTTGAATGTGGCAAGCCAAGTGCCCGCCAGCGGGCCAGCGTTTTCATCGGCGCCATAGAGCGCCATGCCAAATACGGTGTTGCCGGTCAGGGACAGTAAAAGTGCGATTACCATAGCACCACCGGCAGGGTTATGGCCGATATAACGCTTAGCTTTACCGGCCGGAATGGCCACGACATAGCGCCAAATATTTTTCGGGGTGCGAACGAAATCGCTAAAGCGCGCATGGCGAGAACCGATCAAACCCCAGACCACGCGAAAGCCAACCAAGGCTGCGACGGTATATCCGGCCCAAGTGTGGAGAGTTTGAAAATCGTCTTCGGTGAAATAGGCGATAAAGAAAAATACCACCAACGACCAGTGAAAGACGCGCACCAGCGGGTCCCAAACTTTCACCGTTTTGGGTGGTTTGGTGATCTCGCTGCTGGGTGAAAAAGGGGTTTCTGAAGTGGAGGTATCAGAAAGAGTATTCATAGCATCACTCCGTATAGTTTTCACCAGAGTAATGCGTGTGTGCTTAACTGAACCTTAAAACGAACGAATCTTAAAGTTACTAATACAGAAATGAACGAATCTTAAAAAGAAACGGCCATTACTGCTTTACCGAATATCGCATCGCGATAAAAAACATCACCACGGATGTCGCCGCCCGCACCCGCCATCACCATTAACGGCATAAGATGTTCTTCGCGTGGATGCACTTGCCGAGCGTATGGTGCTGTTTGCCACTGTTGTAATTGCTGAGTTCGGGGGATTTCCGTTTGCGTCACCGCCGCGCATAGCCAATCATCAAATTCACCGGCGGCAAGCGACTCGGTTTGCGACGGAGAAAAGAAGGTTTTTAAATTGTGATAACTCAGTCCGCTGCCAATCATTAGCACATTTTGCTCACGCAGCGGCGCCAGCGCCTGACCAATGGCGACGTGCTCTGCGGGGTCTAATCCCTTTTTCATTGACATCGCCAGTATCGGAATATCAGCATCAGGAAAGGCGACTTTCAGTGGAATAAACACACCGTGATCCCACGGTGCGTTGTCATCAGTGCGTGCGTCGATTCCAGCATTGCGTAACAATTGCGCGGCTCGATCTGCCAGTTCTGGCGTTCCTTGGGCATCGTATTGCAGTTGATAGGTGTGTTCTGGAAAACCGTAATAATCGTACTCTAAACGAGGGCTCACACCACTGGCGAAGGTGATCACAGATTCTTCCCAGTGAGCACTTACTATCAATATGGCATCGGGTTTTTGAGGCAGGCGACTAGGAATAGAGCGCAGCATCGCTGCCATATCATCCCACGTATCCGCCGGATTCCAGTCCATAAAAAAACAGGGGCCACCGCCATGGGGGATGAATATTGCAGGTTGAGTTTTCATTTAGCGCCTCCTGAATGCAAATTCGGTGTTTTGAACATCCACAGCAATCCCCAAATGCACGCGCCTAACCCCCAAATAAAGGTCGATGCTAACGTCATGCCCATATGAATGCCCGTTTCAGCAATGATGGGGCCGACCAGTTGCGCTACGCCATACAAGGCAATGAGTGCTGCACTTAAGCGTGGGCCTTGATGTGGATGCATTTTGCGAGCGAAACGCTGAGTTAAGAAAACGGCACCAAGAAAACTGCCGCCCATCAAGGCTGCACAGATCCATAATCCTTCGACGGTTTTTGGCAGTACAAGAATCGCCGCTACCGCCAATGCTTGAGTGGTGTAATTCAAAATGAGTGCATTGCGGTCGCCGAAACGATTCCCCAAGCTGTTCCAGATAAAAATCGCAGGCACCGAGGCTACGGCCGCAATCAGCCATGGACTGGGGCTGACATCAATATTCCATTCCTGTGCGACGGCGGGCAAAAAGGTCATTGGCAAAATGTAGCCCAAACCGGCACCGGCGTAGGCCAAAAATAGCGGCGTACTTTGTTTATCCCAAAGTGGTGAGTGGTCGGCACGACTGACGGGTTTTTCTCCCGATCCTAACCGATATAGATACACCCCAGACGACATGGCTAAGGGAATGGAGGCAAGCGCCGCCGGAATCCAACGGTCATAACCTTGCAACCAAATCGCGGTGGTATCGACCATGGAGTTGCTTAATAACAGTCCGGCGCCAACGCCTAAATACATTAAGCCACTTAAATGCGCTTT
>JARGOI010000289.1 GCA_029212275.1 Thalassolituus sp. | reverse complement strand
ATGGCGTTAATTATTTACCTCGAAAGTTTGGCCATCGCCAATGCCTTGGCCAGAAAAAATCATCAACGTATCAGTGCTAATCAAGAGCTGTTAGCACTTGGTGCAGCCAACATTGCTGCCGCAGCGACCCAAGCGATGCCGGTCGCTGGCAGCTTTGGACGCAGTGTTGTCAGTGAGCACAGTGGCGCTAAAAGTCAGTGGGCATCGGTGTGGAGCGCCCTACTGATAGTATTGGTGTGTCTTTTTGCGTCGCACTTATTTTACTATGTTCCTGAAGCTGTCCTTGGCGCCATTATCTCAGTGTCAGCTTGGTCGCTGTTAAATTGGCGTGATGGTTGGCGCGCTTGGTTATATCAGCGCAGTGATGGTGCGATTTGGCTCACCACATTCTTGTTAGTGTTAATTCGTGATGCAGAAACGGGAATTTTAGCGGGCGTTGCCTTGTCTCTGGTGTTGTATTTGCGTCGCACCAGTAAACCGCATATTGCCGAAGTGGGTGTGTTACAAGACTCCGGTGAAATTCGTAATGTTTTGCGCCACAAAGTTCATACCGTGCCGGGCATTTTGATGATTCGACCTGATGAAAGTTTATACTTTGGTAACAGTGATTTTTTAGTGGATGCGGTCCTAAAGCGCGTCAATAACGACAAGTCGATCACCCATGTGTTATTAATTGGCTCAGCCATTAACCACATCGACTTTTCTGGATTTGAAGCGTTAGAAAACCTAAGCCAGGATCTTACTAAAAGAAATATCTACTTTCACTTGGCGGAATTCAAAGGTCCCGTGATGGATCAATTAGAGAAAACCGATTTACTTCGTAATTTTTCTTCTGGTAAAGTTTTTTTCAGTGTGCGCGAAGCGATTCATGAACTGTCTCATTCGATATCACCGCAATCGACAATAAACAAATATCCCAGCGACGATTTTTACTCGATATAGTCGGTAAAATCGTTATCTTTATTGAACTGATGCAAAGGCGCTTAGTCTGAAAGAGACTTAGAGTTCGTGTAAGATAATTCCAGTTTCTTAAGCACTTAAAAACGAAGATGATAACTTTATTTCTTGGAGGGCGATTGTGAGTTTTACCTTACTTGTGATTATTGGCTTAGTCATCGTCGTTGTCTTAGGAGTTTACGCTTGGCGCTTAACGCAACAAGTGAAGACACTCGAGGAGAACAAGAGAGCTGAACAAGCTGAAGCCGAAATGCAATTACGTCGCCATCAACAAGAACTTATCAATGATGTTCGCTTTATATCTCGTGCTGTGGCGACAGACCAGTGCGATATCACCGAAGGGGTCATGCGGGCCCACTATTTATTATCAGGCTTAGACACCAGCGTGTGGGGATTGAGTGAGCTCAGCAGTGTCCGCGAACATTTCGAAGCCACTCGAGATATGCCAATTCTAGATGCTTACAAGGCATTATCTCGTCAACAACAGTTTGATTTAGATTTGAAACGCGTAGAACTGGAAGATATGAACAAAGCAGCAATCAAGCGCGAGTTCAATTGGTTAGCCTCCTACTCTTTTCCAGAAGTTACATTATTGCAATAGCCACGGCCGCAGTACCAGCAATGCTTTAGTAAGAGCTCTTCTTTTAGAGTCACACTATTGCAAACATAATCAGACACTATCGATTAAACAACATCGAGGTGATAACCAATTTATAAATTCACTGATCTTTGTTTAACTTTGTTGTTTGTTAACACGATCATTGAGAATAAATTTAGTAAAACACACGTTTCACTCTTTAAGCCTACAACTTAAGATTTGCAACACTTTAGACAGCAATCGGAGATCAAAATGCCAAAACTCTTTTCTTTTCTCACTGCCACTGCGACCGCTATAGCGCTGATGCTATCGCAACATGCAGCCGCAGACTGGACACTCAGTCCAGATTCCACCATCAGTTTCATCTCGACCAAAAACATCAATGTTACAGAAGTACACCACTTTAGTGGCATTTCTGGACAAATGGACGCAAAAGGCGAGGCTGAATTGTTCATTGATTTAAGCAGCGCAGAGACAGGGATTGATATTCGCAATGAACGTTTGGCTAGTATGTTATTTGACGTTGCTAAATTTGCCAATGCCAGCATCACCGCCAGTGTCCCAGAAGGTGTGTTAAATGCAGCCGCTAAAGGACAAATCAGCATGGCAGATATTAACGCTGCATTGTCATTACATGGTTTACAACATTCGATTCAAGCAACTGTCATGATTGCGCCAACTCAAGACGGTCAGGTTTTGGTGACGACTCGCAACCCCATCTTACTGAAAGCGAGCGACTTTGCTTTGGTTGATGGTATTGAGTCCTTGCGCAGCATCGCAGGACTTGATTCTATTTCGACCACAATCCCCGTCACTTTTTCTTTGTTGTTCTCAGAACAGTAAAAAAACTGTTTAGCACAGAATAAAGACAACGTTAGCTGGCAATTCTAGTTGTCAGCGATGGCGGTTTCTGAATGTGTGGACGTGGTCGATAGAATTTGGTCTCGTCCTCCCGCTTTGGCTTTGTATAACACACGATCTAAATGCGTCATAACTTGGCTCAAGCTCAACAATTGATTGGGCCTTGGAATAATAGGCATATAACTGCCAGATACGGTGATAGGGACGCGTCGATCTTGGTCATTGTAGACCAACATATTCTTGATCCCTTCGCGCACGCGTTTGGCGACGTAATTAACTTGTTGTGGTTCGCAACCAGTAAGCAACAGGGCGAATTCTTCTCCGCCAAGCCTGCCAATATGATCAGTGGGCCGTAGGATCTTACGCAGTGTTTCGCACATAACCCTGAGCACTCGGTCGCCAGTACCATGACCATGCTGATCATTAATCCGCTTAAAATGATCAAGATCTAATAAAATCATTGCAAACACATGATGCTGACGTTGACCTCGTGACCACTCACGATGATAGGCACGTTCGAACCCCCGGCGATTTTCGACACCAGTCAACGGATCAGTTAACGCCATTAACGCTTGTTTTTCCGATTGATAGACCATGACCAAACACGCGGCAATGACGGCGGCCAGATGTTGCATAAAGTCGGTGGCAAGGCCGTCATGAAAACGATCTTCGATGCGGGAATATAAGCAAATCTGTCCCCAATATTCACCACCACGCAATAAGGGTAATTCGAGTCCACTCGCCCATGGCGGTTCTGGCTCGGTTGCCCCAGCTTTAATAATGGGCATTGTGGCTTTAAACTCAATTTGGTTCAGTAGCACTCCCTGATCAAGATCGAGCGACTGCATCATGGATGCTTTGATGTGACCATCGGGATCGTTAATTTTTACAGAAACTGCATCTAGGTCGAATTGACTGGGCAAGGCTTCCAAAATTAGCGTTAGGTAATCTTGCCAACTTTGGGCAGCCAAAAGCTGTAATTCAAATGTCTGCAGCCGTTTGAGTAATGACTCATTACGACGCGCATTTTCGAGTAATTCTTTTAATTCCAACAGCAACTTGCTCCAGTCAACGGGGGCAAAAAAATGCGTTATCGAAGTTTTTAAAGCACTTTAAGTATAGAAGTGATTAGTAATTTTGCCTGCAAAAAATACTGACTTTGTTAGAATAAGCAGTGAAAAATTCAGTCATCAATTGTCAGTTATTCATTAGGAAACCAGCCGCATCATGAAAAACTCGATGCTTATATTTGATTCAGGTGTGGGGGGGCTGAGTATTTTGCAAGAAGTGGCAAGGCTTATGCCCGATATCACACTGGATTATTTGATGGATTCCGAGTTTTTCCCCTACGGTATTCGTGAAGATCAAGAATTAATCCAACGCATCGTTACCTTTTGCAAAGCTGCGGTAGAGCAACGACAACCCAGTGTTTTGATTTTGGCATGTAACACCGCCAGTACCCTTGCCCTGCCCGCACTCAGAGAAATATTATCGATACCAGTCGTTGGTGTAGTGCCTGCGATTCGGGTCGCTGGTGAGCGTAGTCTTTCATTGAAAGACGATGGCCCAGCGACGATAGGCCTTCTGGCTACACCCGCAACCGTTAATAGACCTTACACACAGGATTTAATCGAACAATTCGCACCTCATTGTGAAGTACAG
>JARGOI010000288.1 GCA_029212275.1 Thalassolituus sp. | reverse complement strand
ATAACCAACTTCTTCGTGGCGATCGCGCAGAGTTTCGAGTTTTTGCAGTATCGAAGATTTCATAAAGGATTTTTAATCAGCTGGGCTGTCTTCAGTAGGGTAAGTTGAGTCGGCACTAGGATCGTCTTTATTGGCGTCCAGATTAAACAATTCTCGGCTCCAATCCATCACATCGAGACGTCCTTCCGAGCCTGCTCGACGCAGGGCTTTCATCGGTTGGTGCAAGACTTTGTTGCTAAACGTATGGGCAAAGGTGCGCAGTATTTTTTCGGCGTCGCCGCCGTTTTGTAGTTGCTTTAATGCTTTGTCGAGTTGTTCATCGCGTAAGCTTTCAACGTGAGCGCGCAATTCGGTCACGGTATTGACGGCATCCAGAGCTTTTAACTCGCGCATGAAGTGCTGCACACCAGCCTCTATCAGCTCGTTGGCTTGTTCGGCCGCTGTCTCGCGTGAGCGCACGTTTTCTTCGATGATGTCACGCAAGTCGTCGACGGTATACAAGTAGACGTCTTGTAATTCCGCGACTTGCTCTTCTATGTCGCGTGGCACGGCAATATCGACCATAAACATGGGCTTGTGACGGCGTTTCTTAATGGCTTTTTCGACCATGCCCTTGCCTAATATTGGCAAGGTACTGGCAGTGGAAGAAATCACAATATCAGCACTGGCAAGCACTTCAGGAATGTCTTCTAGCAACACCGCATCGGCGTGAAACTCTGCCGCCAAGTGTTGAGCGCGAGCCAAGGTGCGGTTGGCCAAGGTAATATGACCAATGCCGGCATGACGCAAATGACGCGCGACCAATTCGATGGTTTCGCCTGCACCAATCAACAAGGCGCGACTTTCTTTTAAATCCGAAAAAATATGCTGAGCCATGCGCACCGCGGCAAATGCCACCGACACGGGGTTTTCACCGATGGCAGTTTGCGTACGCACTTGCTTGGCAATCGAAAATGTCTGGCGAAATAAACGTCCTAACTCGGTGCCAGTGGTGCCTACATCTTGCGCCATGGCATAGGCCGATTTCATTTGCCCTAATATTTGTGGCTCGCCTAACACCATCGAATCGAGTCCACTGGCGACTCGCATAGTATGGGCAACAGCGCTGCCTGAGGTAAGCGTATACATCGCCGCTTGCAGTTCATTACGTTCGATTTGTTGATTCTGGATTAACCATTCACTGATTTGTTCAGGACCGCCCTCTTCGGCGCAGCAATAAATCTCGGTTCGATTACAGGTAGACAAGACCACGACTTCGGACACGTAAGGCAAGTTTTGCAAAGTTTGCAGAACCAAAGGCATGGCTGCAGGGTCAAACGCTACGCGTTCACGCACAGCGATAGCAGCGGTTTTATGGTTGATGCCTAGTGCCCAGATACTCATTCGCTGGCCGTTACTCCTCGTATTGCCATGATGAAAGCTTTCATATAATGCGCACAAAGCCATGCTAGCATTAGATGCAGTGCGCGATTATAAACAGTTAGTGGATTTTTTGCCGCTGAAAACTTTGACTTAAGGCGCTTTCTGACTGTAAATAACTCTTTCAATGGGTCTTTTATATTTATTTCCACTGCAACTAAGGTTGTTACCATGCTTCGTTCGTCCCGCTTGTTTTTGCCATTTGTCACTGTTTTAGCCACGGCTTCGTTTGCGTTATCAGGGTGCAGCACCTTTAGAGGAGAGACAGCAGAATCGAATCTGAATGCGCCAATTAACTCGACCGCAGATGGCACAGACAAGGATCAATCATTGGCGATGGACAAAGACAGCTCACCGAGCTATCGCCCCTTTCCGAAAGATACTTTAACATCATTACTCACCGCTGAGTTTGCAGGACAACGTCACCAGTTTGATGTGGCTTTGAAAGGGTATCTTCGGGAAGCCGAGCAAACGGGTGATGCTCAAGTCGCCGAACGCGCCTTACGCATCGCCCAATACACGGGCAAAGCCGAAGCGGCCCAGCAAGCAAGTCAACTATGGTTGGCCAGCGAACCAGACAATCCCGGTGCAATTCAAGCCGCCGCCCAAGTTGCATTGGGACAAAAAGAGTATCAAAAGAGCCTGGCCTTGTTTACTCGCTTGTACGAAACATCCGGCGTAGCTCAATACGATTTTTACGCGGCGACCATCTCTTTGGCCCCTGAATCCGACCGCGAAATCGCACTCGTTCAATTATCCGACATCGCTAAATCTCATCCCAAAGAAGCTAACGTACTTTATGCCCAAGGTATTCTTGAACAATCCCTCGAACGCACTGATTTGGCGTTGCAAAAAATAGATAAGGCACTGAAGCTGCAACCTAATTTATTGCCGGCGGCTATTCAAAAAGCACGTATTTTAGGGGCGGCAGGTCGCGAAGCAGACGCGGTTAAATGGCTGACGAAAGTACGTAAGGAAAACCCGAACAACAAAGCCGTCGCATTGTTACGCGCTAATTTTATGCTGAAACAAGAAAAAATAGACGACGCTGGGGACGCCTACCAAGACATCCTTAAACGTTTTCCTGCTGATGCTCAAGTGACGATGGCGTTAGCTTTGATTCGCGAAGATCAAGAGCGCTACGTCGATGCCAAAAAACTCTTCAATGATTTACTGCGCATGCAACAAAATACCAACAGTGCGTATTTTTATTTAGGGCGCATTGCCATAAAAGAAAATGATAACGATCTGGCCATTAACTATTTCATTCGCGTCACCGACAGTCGTGAATATTTACCCGCGCAAGTGACTGCTGCAGATTTAATTACAGAAACCCGTGGTCTGAATCAAGCCATTGCCTATCTTGATGCCCAAGCGCAAAAAGAACCTAAATACAGCCATCAGTTAAAACGTATCGAATCCGATTTATTAATCAAAGCTGATCGCCTTAATGAGGCGTTAGACGCTTTGTCTCAGGCCATTGACCTGGAACCAAACGACACCGATTTACGCTACATCCGGGCACTGATTGCCGAACGTGTTGGCGACAATGAATTAATGGAGTCGGATTTAAAATTCATTATTGCCAAAGACCCTAAACATGCCGAAGCACGTAATGCCTTAGGCTACAGCCTTGCTAATCGTGGCGTGCGTTTGGATGAATCTGAACTGTTATTGTTAGAAGCGCTTGAATTGCAACCCGACAACGCAGCCGTCATCGACAGCCTTGGTTGGTTATATTTCCGCAAAGGCATGCTTAACGAAGCCGGTCCGTTGCTATTAGATGCTTGGAACCGCATGAAAGATCACGAAGTGGCTGCGCATTTAGGCGAATGGTATTGGACGATTAATGATCAGGCCACGGCCAAAGAGATTTGGCGTGAAGGACTGTCATTAAAATCTGACAGTGAAGTGTTGTTAGAAACGCTTGAACGATTTGATTTATCGCCAGAGCAACTGTAAAACACCGTCGCAAGGTTTTGACTGCTAATCCCTGCCCCAAAACATGAAACCAAACGCATGAACACAAATACATGACCGCAAGAACATGAGCTTTATGAACCGTCACCTCCTTCGATGCGCCGCGCTGCTTTGTGCACTGTTACTAAGTGCTTGCGCAAGCTTTCGCCCACAAGGCGGCCAAGAAACTTTGCAAGATCAATTAGGCGCACTAAGCCACTGGCAAGTGCGCGGTAAAATGTCGGTGCGCACCCCCGATGACTCTGCTACAGGCTATCTCGATTGGAAACAAAATGGTCGTGAGTTTGACATGTACATTGCCGGCCCCTTGGGCCAAGGCGCAACGCGCTTAACCGGCGATGCCAATATGGCAGCCCTGACGTTGCCCGGATGGGAAGGCGCGCGCTATGCCGAGTCACCTGAACAACTGATGCAAATGTACATGGGCTGGAATTTTCCGGTCTCGGACATTCGTTACTGGGTAAAAGGTCAAGCCAGCGAATCAACGTTTAGTCAATCGACAGACTCAGCCAATTCTACGCCCGCCATAACAACCGAATACGATGATTATGGGTTACTCAGTCAAATGACTCAGCATGGCTGGGTGATTACTTACAGTCGTTACAGTCAATACAAAGGGCAATGGCTACCGGGGCTGGTAAAAATGTCCGGCTACGATTTTAAATTTATTTTTTCGATTCA
>JARGOI010000287.1 GCA_029212275.1 Thalassolituus sp. | reverse complement strand
ATCAACCCTTGGCTAATGGCCATCCAACTAATAATACCGTCAGTGTTGCCACCGCAATAAATATATTCATCGGTATGCCCACCTTTAAAAAGTCACTGAAACGATAACCACCAGGACCATACACCATTAGGTTTGTTTGATAGCCGATGGGCGTCGCAAAACTTGCCGAAGCTGCCATCATAATCGCAAACACAAAGGGTTCGTTATTGAGTCCTGATTTTTCGGTCATCTCCAATACAATCGGCAACATCAACACAGCAGCGGCATTATTGGTAATGGTTTCGGTCAACAAAGAAACAACTACGTAAGTAAGGATCAACATCAGCCAAGGTGTATTGTTACTTAAATCAATAATATTGGTGGCGATAAATTCCGCAACGCCGGTTTTATCTAGCGCGGCGCCCAAAGCAAAAGACGCGGCAATGGTAATAATCACGGTTAAGTCCAAGCTTTTTTCGGCCTGACTGACCGAGCAGCAACCGCTAACAATCATCAAACCCGCACCGATCAATGCCCCATTCAACATACTGATAAAACCCAGTCCAGCGGCCGCGACAACCCCAATCAAAATCGTCCACGACAACCAAGCTCTTTCGTGTCTCGGGGTTTCGGTGTCCAGATCATTGATGACCAAAAAATCCTTGTTATAACGCTGGCGAGTCACAAATGCCGGTCTTGCCTCTAACAATAAAGTATCACCCGCCTCTAAGCGGATGGTGCCAAGATTTCCTTTCACACGTTCGCCATTGCGGGCAACAGCTAATACTACGGCACCGTAGCGATCGCGAAACTTAGCATCGCGAATATTCTGACCCAATGCCGTGCAATGCGGCGACACCACGGCTTCGACGAGACGTCGTTCTGCACGCTCTTTGTATAAGGTGTCGGAGTTGCCGTTTTCTGGTGACGCAATGATGCCGTTGACGCGCAATAAATCGGAGATTGCTTGGATATCGCCAGCAAAAACTAAACGATCACCGCCGTGCAATATTTCTTCTGATGATACCGCGGTCACAATCGTGCCTTGGCGCTCGATTTCGACCAAGTACACCCTCTCTAATTGACGCAAGCCTGCAAGCTCAACCGTTTTACCCACCAACGGGCCGATGGGATCGACGGTGACTTCTAGGGTAAATTCTTTTAGGTTACTAAAGGCTCGGCTGTCGCTGCGATCTGGCAACCAAATTGGAAGAAAAATCCAAATAAAAGCCAAGCCCGCGATGGCGACAGGCAGACCCACCGCAGTGATTGAAAACAAAGAAAAACCGGCTTCTCCGGTGAGCGTTTGGTATTGTCCATTCACCACAAGGTTCGTACTGGTGCCAATCAGCGTCAGTGTGCCGCCTAAGATGGCGGTGTAACTTAACGGTATCATGAGCTTAGAAGTAGGAATCTGAATTTTACGTGACCATGCGTGAATGGCCGGAATCATGGTAGCGACTACCGGGGTATTATTCAAAAATCCGCTGAGTACAATCACTGGGGCAAAAATACGACTCAGTGCAGATCGCACCGTGGTCGGTTGGCCCAAGACTTTATTAACAAGAAGGTCAATACCACCAGAGTTGTGGATGCCTGCAGCAACCACAAACATAGCGGCCACAGTAATCAGACCCGCGTTAGAAAAGCCTGACAAAGCTTCGCTACCAGACAAAATTCCGAAGGCACTGAGAATGGTCAGAACCGCCATCATTACCAAATGTGGACCAACTCGGGTAAAGGTCAAAACGCACAATGCACCCACCGTAAGAGCCAACGAAAACCAACCTTGCCACTCCATGAAACAGCACCTTCAATCGTTATTAGAGTTGTTATAAAAGAAGCATTCTAGCTGCCTTATGAATATAATTAATAAGAATATTATATTATTTTGTAATACTTTTTAGCTATATTGAAAATTGCCTAATTATTCTAATCCTCTTGCTCTTGATCTAGCTCAATTTGCTCCATGTGAATCGGTGTAGTTTGGTTGTTCAAACACATTATTTATTTCAGGGAATAGAAAATCATGAAAACTCATTATTCGCGCATGCAGCCTGCAATCAGTGCTTTATTATCGATTTCGGCAGTGTATTTATTTTCGTTCAACGTCAGTGCTGCCGATGCACCCGACATCCGTGCGATGGGCCCTATTCCATTTGCCAGTTACGATAAAGATGGCAACGGTGTCATTAGCGAAGATGAATTTAATGCCACTCGCGCCGAGCGTATGCAATCCAAAACCAACAACGGAATGGGCATGGGCAAAGGGATGGGGCAAGGTATGGGAATGGCGAATGCACCTCAATTCAGTGATTTTGATGCCAACAGCGATGGCGAAGTCAGTGCCGATGAATTACTGACCGGACAGGCAATTCAGCGTTCTCAGCGAATGAACAATGGTCCGAAAAATGGCCCTAACAATAAGTCGATGATGAATCGCGGCCGCATGATGCCATCCTTCGGAGATATTGATGCAGATGACAACGGCTCTATCAGCCGCACAGAAATGACAATGTTTAAAAAACAGCGAATAGAAAGTAGAGTCGAAGATGGCTACCCTATGAAGAATATGAACCAAGCCTATTCATTCGATAGCATCGACACCAATCACGATGATGTGATTGATAACAAAGAATTTAGACAACACCAGTCGGCCATGTAACAGTCGTTTTCTGATAAATTAATAGGCGATTAATTTTCTGGCAAGTGCCCTACTTTTACATAAATAAGGGCACCGTCTTCTTTGGTAAACGGTGTGTGCATACTCATGTGTGGATTACGCAACCAGCTGCCTTTGGGATAGCTGCCGTGTTCATCGTGAAATGTGCCTTCGAGCACAAAAATCTCTTCACCGCCCCAATGTCTGTGCGGATTAAATTGGGTATTGGGCGCCCATTTTACCAACGCAACATTCTCACCTAGATGACTGTGCAAGCTCATCACTGTTAAACCATCGACTAAACCCTGACGCCATGGCTGAGTGTTGGTATCCATCGCGCAATGACGTTTGTCGTCTTCAGCAAACTGATGCAATTTGACCAAAATGATTGCGCCCTCAGGACCAACGCGGGGTGAGTGCGCGGAGCCTATTGGATTTCGTAAGTAATAACCTTGAGGGTAATCCCCGTGCTCGTCACCAAAAATACCATCGAGTACTAGTATCTCTTCGCCACCGTCATGAGTGTGCTCTGGAAAGCGACTATTAGCGGCGTAACGCACTAACGAGGTCGCGCGGGCAACTTCATCGCCGATCCGATCAAGCATCATGCGCTCGACACCCACGATGGGGCTTGCTACCCATTGATAGTCCTCTGGGGTGATCACAACACGCTGACTGAAGTCACTGTTTAACAGCATACGTTTTCATTTCCTGTGGAATTTCTAATTTGTATTTTGGGCTATTGCTAACGATTTAGTATCTCACGTGTTCGCTGCAAATAGGCGATTTAACCGACTTTGAGCATTATCTTTCCGCACTTCGCCAAATCTTGACTACACTTAAACTTGAGTTTTCACAAAGTCAGTATCTACAAGCACTGTAGATCATTTGATTGTCCGCGAACGGCCAATCAGTCACACGGAGGTTAATCCTATTATGAGCGAAACAGCGAAAACCGTGAATGAAGTGACTCACCTGCAAGAAGAAGTCACTCATTTGGAAACGGAAATTCATCGGATTACCAACAAGCTAGAAAACAGTGGTTTTATTTCTCGTGTCCCTGCGGCCTTGATCGAGAAAGAACAAAAGAAACTAGCACAACTGGAAATTTCCCAGAAAAAGGTAAAAGCGCAGTTAATCAAACTGATCGAAGACTGAGAAACGTTTGTATCTCAAAAGCATCAACAAAAAAGCCCCACTATCTAAATGATAGTGGGGCTTTTTTGGTTACGTCATCAATGCCTGTTATTGCGGTGGTGTTTGAGGAAATAAGATCTCAATAAAATCTAAAAATCCTTGTATTTCGGCTGCAGGATCTGCATTCGCATTCACATACCGGCGTTGAGTGCCATCCACCAAGCTCAATAACAATCCATCTTCTTTGTTACCTAAGTGTGCGGTAGATACCAGCGTATCATTCCCGTACACATACCCTGCTGCACC
>JARGOI010000286.1 GCA_029212275.1 Thalassolituus sp. | reverse complement strand
GGGCGCTTATGAAATTTTGTTTAACGATGCGGATCCTAAAGACATTGCACGCAACTTGATGACTGGTGATCATGCGTCAGATGTTGAGTTTGCCCTTCCAAAATGTGAAATATAGACAAATGCGAAACTTAGCCAACTTGAAATTTAGTAGAGATTGCCTTTGCCAAAACTACTAATTGTCCGACACGGTGAGGCGTCATTTGATGCCGATACCGATGCCAATAGGCAGCTGACCGAATTCGGTATCAAGCAAGCGCAAGCATTGGCTGTGCAGGCGCAGCGCTTGCTGCCCGATGCACAAATTATAAGTAGCCCGTATCTTCGAGCACGACAGACAGGCAATGAACTGGCCGAAAGGTTGGGTATTTCAATGTCGTTTGATGACAATCTTATTCCCGAAGCCATTCCAGCAAAAATGATGGGCCGTATGCTCGAATGCGATATGGATACGATTCTATTCAGCCACATGCCATTTGTTGATCAGTTAGCCGCTTACCTCACGGGTCGAGGGGGTTATGCTTGGGGAACTGGCTGTGGATTGCTTTTGGACGGCGATGTGTTTGCTGCTAATTGCATGACAGAGCAAGCGTGGCTCAAGCCCGAATAATGTCCAGTCATTTCCTTTCTGATCGTTATATTTAAAGAATATAAATCATTATTCCCAGTGTCCGTGAACGAATCTAACTGCTAAGCGTTGTCTTTGCACCTTGCGACGACATTTCTTAGCTACTAATCTGTTTTGCTACTTTATCCACGTAAAATATTGGTACTAAATGCATCATCCAGATTCTTCAGCTGACGACGTTACTAAGCACCTCATTGCTAAGCCATCTATTTCTAAACCAGTGCTCCACATTGCACACGCTAACGGCTTTACAGGTGGCACCTATAGTTCGCTGGCAAAGCACCTCTCAAATGACTATCAAGTTGAAGCACTTGATCGTATCGGTCACAACCCTCTGTATCCAACTACGGATAATTGGCCGCATTTAATTCGCGAGTTTGAAGAGTACATCGAGCAAATGAGTAAACAGGCGGGGCAGCCGATCATTGCCGTCGGTCATTCTCTAGGGGGAGTACTCAGTTTAATTTTGGCGTTACGCCGTCCTGACTTGGTCCGGGCTTTGGTAATGCTCGATTCGCCAGCGCTGCCGCAGTGGCAATCACGGGGCTTGCAGTTGCTTAAATTTACGCGTCTGAACGAACGTCTTTTTCCCATTCGTCGTATCGAAGTACGCAGGACCTTGTGGCGCGATTTTGATGAAGCTCGAACCTATTTTCGTTCGAAAAGCTTAATGAAACGTTTTGATGAGCAGTGCTTGGCCGATTACATTCGCACTGCGACCGATGAAACCCCAGACGGTTTACGGTTGCGCGTAGAGCCACAAATAGAAGCCGACATTTGGCGCACCATTCCTGATAATCTGCATCGTTATGGCAAGTTAAAAGTGCCGGGCACCATCATTGCTGGGCGTCACAGTGCGATCTTTCAGCCTAGGCATGCCTTATACATGAAACAGAGATTGGGCATGCGGGTCGAGTGGACCGATGGCGGACATATGTATCCATTGGAGCAACCCGTGCATACGGCCACGCTAATTGACCAAGCCCTTAAGACCATGTTGAATGGCGCTAACGTAATTAGGTAAAAGACGCGTAAAAATAACTAGATATCTATTAAAAAACAATAAGTTATAGGTGTTATCTCGAAATAGTATTATCTGTAAGTTCTCCCAACACGGAGTTGTAATGACCGAGAATACGCAAACTGAAGCACAATCTTTTATAGTAAATAAGCATGGCATCACGGGTTTGACGTTTGCTCAGACGGTTGGTCAAGACAGCTCGCCCGTGCTCGCCTTACATGGCTGGCTGGACAACGCAGAGAGCTTTCGTTTGCTGTCTCAGCAATTGCCTGAGTATTCTCTTCTTTGCCCAGATTTACCGGGTCACGGACTGTCACACCCCTTACCTCAAGGGTGTGACTATTTAATTTGGTCGAGTATTGGCGCACTGAGAGATTTACTCGATCAGTACGCACAGCCCATCAATGTGATTGGCCATTCTATGGGTGGCAGCTTAGCGTTGTTTCTGGCTGCCGCGTATCCGGAATGTGTGCGCAGTGTCTGTCTGATTGACTCGGCCGGTCCGTTAACCGCTGCTGAAAATACTGTGGCGCGTAATCTCCGTGAGTCGATTGAATGGCAACGTCGACCACATACATTGCGTACCTTAGCGAGCCTAGAAGAAGCGGTACATGCGCGCTTAAAAGTAACGCCCGGATTAACCCAGCAAGAAATTCAGCCTTTGGTGCAGCGCAACCTGATGCCGGTGGCTGACGGCTTTAAGTGGCGTACCGATATGCGCTTGCGTAAGCCTTCGGCGCTGCGCTTAAGTGAATCCCAAGCCGTTGGGCTATTGGCGGCAATTCAATGCCCAGTGTTAGCTTTACGTGCCGAACAAGGGCTGTTACCACAAGCACTGTTTGAGCAACGCTTGAGCGCCATTCCTAATATTACGCGGCGTTCTGTCCAAGGATTTCATCATACTCATATGCACCCCCAGCATTCGGTTGAGGTCGCAGAAATGATCAGAGCATTCATCCAATGACGTCGACTAATGACTCGCGCATGCGCACATCGAAACCGTTACTCGTCGCTTATCAAATCCTTTGGACTGGTTTATTGATTGGTGGTCTGCTGACCTGTTTGGCGTTGTCATGGGCGCTCAATCGTGCGGTGAATTATGGTTATGGCTTTTGGTATGACCAACTCCAGATTGAGCAGCACATCGATAAGTACGGGCCACAAAATCGTTATCGCGAAGGCTTTGAATCTTTGAGTTCGGCGCAGCATCAAGCGTTGTTTGCGGAGATCGTAGATGCCATTCACGATCATGGTAACGGTCTCGAAAGCATACGTTATTCCAGCGCCAACCAGCCATCGGTGGCGTTACTTCATCATGATGAAATTGTGCATTTGCAGGACGTTGCAAATCTTGTCGATGTTTTCATCTGGGTTGGTGTGGTGGCACTGATGGTTACCTTGATCAGTACGGTGATATTAGTATCTCAACGTATTGCCATTCGTTGGCGAGTGCAGGGCGCTATTTTAGTAATGTTGATCAGCTCCGCATCTTTACCCTTGCTTATTTGGGGCCCGAAAGCGGTATTTTATCAAATGCATATTTGGATTTTTCCACCCGGACATCCGTGGTTTTTTTATTATCAAGACTCGTTGATGAGTACCATGATGAAGGCGCCGGACTTGTTTGGTGGTATCGCTGTGGGGATTGTCGTCCCTGGATTGCTATTGTATGGGCTAGCGGGCTTTGCTGCTGCAAAACTCTTGAAGCGTCAGTGATCGAGGATTTTTTACTCCGCAGTAGTTAATCCAGAAGCATTTAATTTAAAAGGGAGCCGGTAAGTTAAATTCCACACGACGGCCGTCGCTGGGATGATTAAACGCCAGCTTCTTTGCATGCAAGCACAGGCGCGGCTCGTTTAATGCCGCATCGCCACTGTAAATGGTATCGCCTTTGATTGGATGACCAATTTGCTGAGAATGAATGCGCAGCTGATGAGAACGTCCTGTTTTGGGAAATAAGTTAACTCGGGTAAAAAACTCACCATGTTCATTGCTCTCAACCGCTATTTTTTGCCAACGAGTTAAAGCATAACGACCTTCGGTATGACTGATCATTTGTTTCGGACGGTTGGGCCAGTCGACAACGATTGGCAGATTGATACAGCCGTGCGACGCAGGAATATACCCTATCAACAAAGCTTCGTAGATTTTTTCGGTGGTTTGAGCTTCAAATTGACGCTGTACTGTATTCAGTGCCGCTTTATCGCGGGCGAAGACTAAAATCCCCGAGGTGTCTTGATCCAGCCGATGAATGACTAATATTTCACCGTAACGCTCTGATAAACGACTGACCGCAGAGTCTTTCAGCACACGCCCCGGCACACTGAGTAAGCCAGCTGGCTTATTGATAACAATAATATCGTCATCTAAGTACAGTGGCTCGCGCACAAAATCACTGCTGATACTGCTGGGGTCAATCTGTGGGGTACGCATCACACTTC
>JARGOI010000285.1 GCA_029212275.1 Thalassolituus sp. | reverse complement strand
GTTTAGACATGGGGGTGCGCTCGCAACGCCAATGGTTGAAACAATTAGAAAAAGGTCTCGACCAATTTATTACTCAAGCCGGTATTCCTAATTCGTTAATGCATTCGCTAAGAGAAGTGCCAGATCATATTCGAACCCTAAATCAACAGGTCAGCTTATGTTGGCCACTCGTATTGGATTTAATCGGCGAATCAGATCGGCTACGGTTTGAATTTGGTCGTATGCCTGATTCGTTACGCGATTTATTAGAAACGATGCGCAGCCCAATACTGCCAATTGTTCAGTGCTTAGATAAGTTAAATGACCTACTGCAAAAATCATTAGATCCGAAAGAAGACAGTGAGATAGGGCGTGATATTGCTGAATCTTGGCAAGCACCGATCGGAATGATGCTCTCGAGAGCAGAAGCGATGAGCGAAGCGCTTTCGTGGTTGGCGGGTGAAGAAACCGCCGAACAAATTCCTGTCGCTCGCTGGTTGTCACGTTCTCCCTATGGGGATGATTCGGATATTATTATCAGTGCCTCGCCCATTTCTGTGGCCGCACAGTTACGTCGTAATTTATGGGAGCGTGCCTACGGTGCTGTTGTAACGTCAGCGACGCTCACCGCATTGGATAGCTTCCATACGTTGCAATGGGAATCTGGACTGCCCGATTGGGCACATTATGAGCGTGTGGCCAGTCCATTTAATTACGCAGAATTAGGCGAGCTTGAGGCTGTTAATTTAGCATCTGATCCTAAAAGTGATCAATTTCAAAGTGATGTTCAAACCTGGTTAAGTGAACACGTTAATTTGGATGAAGGAACACTGGTTCTATTTAGTTCTCGTGCTCAACTCGATGCAACTCGAGAATTTTTTATAAGAGACTGGTATCAGTCGTTATTATCACAAAATTATTTACCTAAAGCAGATATCGTTAAACGCCACAAAGAGCGTATTGATTCAGGTAAAGGCAGTATTATTTTTGGTTTAGCCAGCTTTGCCGAGGGTATCGATTTACCCGGCGATTATTTAAAACATGTGGTCATAGTGAAAATACCGTTTGCTGTACCTGATGATCCTATTCATGCTGCGGTAGGTGAGTGGATGGAAAGTCGCGGTCGCAATCCATTTATGGAACTTACCTTACCGGCGGCTTCTATTCGTTTAATTCAGGCGTGTGGACGTTTAATTCGTAAAGAAACCGATCGAGGTAGAGTCAGTATTTTAGATAAACGGTTAACCACTTCTCGTTATGGACAGTTGTTGCTGAATTCATTGCCACCTTTTAAGCGCGTATGAATTGATGTTTTATCAGGTGCTCAATAAATTAGTAAAAAAAACCCGCTGAAGCGGGTTTTTTTAGACAATTGAATATGTGGATTGCAAAGAAGGCGATAATCTTAAGCCATTTTGCTGTGATCCAACACTTTTTTACCAGTATTATCACGCATAATAAGAAAGTAGTTTTCTAAGTAATCAATCAATGCATCAGCAGCTTTTAACTCACGCTGCATAATTAAGCAACGTATCGTTTTCTTATCGCGTTTTAGTACGCTGAGCGAAAATGAATGACCTGTTTCTGGTATTTCCAATGTTAAATGTGAAGCACCTTCGTTAATGGTCATATCAGGATTAATCAACTCAATCTGACAACCGCTGAAATTAATATCACGCAGACGCACTAGATGAGTTTTACCTGTCGAGGTATCCACTAGATTATAAGGTTGCTCCATGGGACGATGACGAGGCTGTAAGCGTTGCTCTGTGTTTGCAAACTCTTGGGGATCGTAAACATCAACCCCTTCAATACCTTCGATCGATTGGCCCGTCATAAAGTTTTTAACAACGGTTACTGTCGATTGTTTCTGTTCAAACTGTGCTAAGTGATCTGCGTTACGGATCACCGCAAAACGACCTTGCTTACATTGCTTAGCAACTGCTGCATTCTCTTGCGGCAAAGTGAAATTATCATATTCACCCGTCGCGATCAGGGTTTCGCATTCAGGATAAGAAGTGAAACCTTCAAAACGTAATAATCTGCGCGTGTTTTGTGCATAACGAAGACGTTCGTTGTCATCTAAGCGGGCAACTTGGCGAAACAATAGACGACGGTACGTGGCACTTATGCCAGTGTCATCCATACGGTTATGATTGATTAGGTTACTCACAGCGGTGGTTGCGAAAGCATCCATATAACCGTTTTCGAGCAGTACCAATGAATCTTCCAATAATCGAATGAGGCTGTCGCGACGGAAACAAGTAATGCCAGAGATCAGTAAGCGTTCTACTTTCTCTGGATATGTAGAAGCAAATATTGTTGCCATGGCTGAGCCGTAGCTCACACCCATAATGCTGGTGCAGGCGATGTTTTGAGCGTCAAGAAATCCGGCGATTAAATCCGCAAAATCTGCCATGTTTAATTCTGGTGCTAGTTGATCGTTGCTGCCTTGAGATGGGAGGTCAACTAAGATAACAGGGCGATCAGAAACAATACTTTCAAGCTCGGCACGAAAAGAACCAAAAGTTTGAAATGCTCCACCCAAAAACATCACAGGCGTTAACTGGTTTTCGGCAGTCGATGAAAAAGATAAAAACTCGACTTTGTAACCATTTACCATTTGCACTTGTGGCTCTGCTTTTAATGCGGCCGGTGTGTAAACATCAAAATTCATGTTGCACCATCCTCTCTTACGCTGTGATGTGTCTTTTTCTTATTGTTTGAACACTGTATCTCAGTTATAGACAGAATGCCATAGTTGTAAGTTTAAAATACATTTTCGCTGTATATGTTTATGTATCTGATTTTAAAGGGTTTTATCTAAAAAAATTGGGTGTTGTCAGCAAATTTCAACGAAAATAGCAGAAATTTACACTTATCTGAAGATTGTCAATCGACTTTGGTTTGTGTCTTTATTTCAGTTATCGGCAAGTCAGCACGACTTGGAATGCGTTAACGAATATAGCAAGGATGACAGCAAACCTTGTGCAAATTGAAAAACCCTTAAAAAGGAGCAAGCAGAAGTAAGAAGAAGCAATATCTGAGTTTGTGGCGAGTTCAAATGAAGAAAAAACAAAAAAAGCCCATAAGAGTCATTTTTATGGGCTTATACAAGAAAATCAGCCGATATTATGGGCGATTAATCTGTAGTCTAATTCCGTCAGGAGTCACATTAATGCCAAATTCACCATTGGGTGTATTGAAACTTTCGGTTCTTAGTCCATTACTGTTTGGGATAACAATTTCAAACTGATTCGATGTGCTGGTCGCTGAAATATCTCCAAAGGTTTGCGTGCCACCGCTATCAGGAAACGTTAGGTTGTTGTAATCAATGGGCGCACCTGGCTGTAATCCAAGCACTTCGCGCAAATATTCATCATTACTACTGCGATCAGGGTCGAGGCTTGGCATCCGGAAGGTTAAATCACCAGACGTGGCTTGGCGATAAGCATTTTCTTGAGAATCTGCCGACAAGTTCACTTGCTCAAGGTCTCTTTGAACTCGGTCGCTGCTTTCTTTCGCTTTGTCGCCATCTTCAAAAGGTTCATCAATGGGAGACACGCGGATAGCCATATTGGTATCACTGGCTTGTTCTGGTGCTCGTTGGCGAACAATCACCGTCGTGTCGCGAATGTACGATTCTGTCATTTCCTCGGGAGGAATCTCTACAATGTCTGCGTAGGTTATGGACGCAGAAAGTGAAAGTGTGGCAACGATCACACTCAAAACTGACAATGACATGGGTATATTTTTTAAAGAGTTTGACATAATAGTTCTCCTGAATAACTACATAGTAGTGCGGCTGACGTATCTAACAAGGTTGCATTAGGACGATACGCGCCGGATGGCCCTTTTTTACATTACATTTAATCTCCAAGCGTTGGTCGGATCGGCAGTTATCTTCACATAACGCGTGAGGTCTGCGATGACAAGCACTTCAACCTAAGAGTTGCCCCTTGTTACCGTTATAAGTAAAGGAAATATATTAGAGAGTTAATCGCGAGTTTTTAACGCTGCAAATGGCTTTGATTAAGCGTCATAATCGGGCAAACTGACGTCCTCTTTTCAAGCAGCATGGTGTCATGTCTTTTAAATCATCTTTACCCATGTGGAT
>JARGOI010000284.1 GCA_029212275.1 Thalassolituus sp. | reverse complement strand
TTAGGATCTTCACTGGCGATGGCCAATATTCCCAAGTTACCTTTGCCACGAATTTGCGCCGCCGCCACCGACCGACATTCCGTTTCTTGCAAGCCAAGTAGGCTGGCAATATCACTTTCAGGCAGTTGCCCGCATATGGCTCGATGACCTTTGAACAAACGATGCATGCTGCGTTGTTTGTCGTTGTTGTGAATCGCAAGCAGCGGTGGTTCAAGCTGACGCTCAGTAAAGTGCAACATTGCCCATGCATCGACATCAAAATCTTTACGCAGAGAGTCGTCCAAAGCAGCTTGTACATCGTGCCAGTTTTCAGCTTCGACGAGGGCTAAAATAAGGCGACGGCTTTTGCCAAACAGTTGGTCGTTACGACGCGCATTTTCGAGCAAATCAGAGAGGCGCTGGCGTAGCTCAACGTTGCGCTCGCGATGCACCGCCAATTGGCGCTCAACTAAACTAGTGGCAGAGCCACTGTTGTGAGGCACACGCATGTCGGCCAACAAATCGTCTTTACCTATAAAAAAGTCGCGGTGATCTTCTAGGTACTGAATCACATCTTGTTCGGTGAGACGGGGAGTTTGGCTCATGCTGTCTTAGTTCCTGTCGATCGTTGATCAAATAATTACTGCTGAAAACGCATTTAACAACGCGATCGTTAAAAATTAATGCGCCCATCAAATACGCTTGTCGCTGGCCCTGTCATTTGTACCGAATTACTGCTGTTCTCGCAATCACCCGACCAGTTGATCATTAGATCACCGCCCGGCAAGGAAACTTGAACGCCCGGTTGCAACCAGCCACGAAGCTGACCAGAAACCACCGCCGCACATGCGCCCGTTCCACAGGCTAAGGTTTCGCCCGAACCACGTTCAAAAACACGCAATTTGATGGTGTGGGCATCGACCACTTGCATAAAGCCAACATTCACGCGATTAGGGAAATAGCCGCAAGATTCAATGATCGGTCCCCATTGGTCAACCGGTGCGGTATCAATGTTGTCTACGCGAATGATGGCGTGCGGATTGCCCATCGACACCGCACCAATAGAGACTTCACCAATTCCAACTAAATTAATTGAATATTCAGGTGCAATCACGGTTGTCTGCTGGTCATTTTCTACACCTGTTGGCCAAAAAGGGATGTTCGCCGGAAGCAATACCGGCGCGCCCATATCGACAACTACCTGATTTTCTTCAGTGAGATGCAGATCCATAATGCCGTTGGCGGTCTCAACACGGATGTCGCGCTTACCGGTTAAATGGTGATCGTAGACAAAACGTGCAAAACAGCGCGCGCCGTTGCCACAATTTTCAACTTCGCTGCCATCCGCATTAAAAATACGATACTTAAAATCGACATCGGGACGGCTGGGACGCTCGACAATCAGCAGTTGATCAAAACCAATGCCCATATGTCGATCGGCCAGTTCGCGCACTCGCGATGGACGGATACTGGCGCTTTGAGTGACTAAATCAATCACCACGAAGTCATTACCAAGACCGTGCATTTTACTGAACTTCAGCCACATAGTTGGTTTCTCAATCAGGCAGGCAATGTTCGCCGGCGTATAAAGATTCAATGGTTTCGCGCTGACGAACGACCAAGGCATTGTGACCATCGACCATAATTTCGGCGGCGCGACCGCGGCTGTTGTAATTAGAAGACATCACAAACCCATAAGCACCGGCCGACATCACCGCCAATAGATCATTTTGCTGTAGCGCCAAAGGACGGTCTTTACCTAAAAAATCACCCGTTTCACACACGGGGCCCACCAAATCGTAATGACGAATCGGTGCGTCGCTGTGCTCTTTTACGGGCACAATGTTCTGCCAGGCGCTGTAGAGCGCCGGACGAATTAAATCGTTCATGGCACCATCAATAATGGCGAAATTTTTGTGTTCGTTGAGTTTTAAATATTCAACACGGGTCAAAAATACACCGGCGTTAGCCGCGATGGAGCGACCGGGTTCAAAAATTAATTTCAATGTACGATCACCCAAGCGCTCTTTGACGGCGGCAATATAGGTCGCCGGTGTGGCGGGTTGCTCGTCGCGATATTGCACGCCTAAACCACCCCCCAAATCTAAATGCTGGATGGTAATGCCGACACCGGCTAACTCATCGATTAATGTTAATAGACGATCTAGCGCATCAAGGAAAGGGGAAATATTGGTCAGCTGACTGCCAATATGACAATCGACGCCCACCACTTGCAGACCGGGCAAAGACGCGGCTTTTTGATAAATTCGAGGAGCATCGTTGATATCAATACCAAACTTATTGTCTTTCAAGCCGGTCGAAATATACGGATGCGTTTGCGCATCGACGTCAGGATTCACCCGCAAAGATACCGGTGCTGTTTTGCCCGCAGCGACGGCCACGTCACTTAAGCGCTCCAGTTCGGCTTCGGATTCCACGTTAAAGCAATGAACGCCTACTTCAAGGGCACGCGCCATTTCATGAGCTTGTTTGCCGACCCCAGAAAACACCATACGGCTGGGCTCACCACCGGCCGCGAGTACGCGTTCAAGCTCGCCTAAACTGACAATATCAAAGCCTGCTCCACAGCGCGCGAGCGTATTCAATACCCCCAAGTTTGAGTTGGTTTTGACCGCGTAACACACCATGTGAGGCCAATCGCCTAACGCATCAGTATAAGCGTAATAGGCATTCTCTAGGGCTGCGCGCGAATACGCATACAAAGGCGTTCCATATTGCTGGGCAAGCGCATCAAGAGACACATTTTCGGCGTGCAGTACGCCGTCTTGATAGTTAAAAACAGACATCATTATTATTGTTCCTGAGAAAGAGCGGCATCAGGGCGATCGGGAAGATATAAAGGGCCTTTCTGACCACAGCCAAATAAGCCAAGCGTCAGTAGCAATGTGATTGCAAAAGGTGTGATATACATTCGGATTCTCCCGCCAGTTGCCGGCATTATACGGGCAATCTGGCGGTCTGTCTGCGTCTGCTAAAAGAGAACGCTAAGAAGATACTTACTTGTTGATATGCATTACAAGCAGGGTTTGCCAGCCACAAATACTTGTCTGACGAGTCCCGTTAAGGTCTTACCTAAGGCTGGATGGTTGTGACCGCGTGAGGCCAGCATTACGGGCGTTGGCACCACGTCGACATTGGCATCGAATAAGCAGGCATGAAATTCATTGCCTTCTTGTAAGCCATGCTGCAAACCTAAAATTTGCGCGGGTTTACGTGTTAATGCCGCAATCAGTGCCATCAATGATAAATGACCTTGTTCAACCAAGGTATAGGCCTGGCTGAAGAAAAAGTCGTACTGACTCATGCCTGCTTCGGCGTCAGAGAACGGCGCTTTTTTAGCCGCCAGCTCGTGCGGTCGATGATTAGAACTGATGGCCAATTCGCCTGACTCGACGGCAGCAATTAGGGCCAAGCGGTCTTTTTCGGTACGCAAAGGTGGCTGCACATTAAACAGACTGTGATAACCACTCACCGCATGATCGGTGTAGAGCAAATTGGCCAGTGGTGTATCGGCACTGATGTTCATTCCGCGAGCACGGGCATCGCGCAACATCTCCAAACTGCGGGCACAGCTGATTTGGCTGATGTGAATGTTAGCCCCTGTTTGCTCAACCAGTAATAATATTTGTGCTAAAGCAATGGTTTCGGCCGATTCTGGGATGCTCGGCAGGCCCATGCGGGTGGCAATGGCTCCTTCGTGCATACAGCCATTACCAGCCAACGCATGGTCGTTAGCATGAAGAAATACCGGGACGTTGAACGAGGCGGAATACTCTAACAGGCGACGCATGACCGAGCTGTCGCGGATCGGATAGCGCGCATTACTAAGCGCCACCGCACCGGCTTCGATTAAGGTCACCATGCTGGCCAGTTGTTCGCCTGCCAATTTTTGCGTCAGTGCTCCAAGCGGCAATACTTTGGTGCAACCCGAGCGAGCAGATTTTTCTAAAATGAGTTTCACCACTGCCGAAGTATCAGCAATGGGTTGCGTATCCGGAAGGCTACACACGTGGGTAAAGCCGCCTTTGCACGCAGCTCGGGTCTCGCTTTCGATGCTGCCTTTTTGACTGTAGCCGGGTTCCGCTAAGAAACCGCCTAAATCAATCAGCCCTGGAA
>JARGOI010000283.1 GCA_029212275.1 Thalassolituus sp. | reverse complement strand
TCGAGCCCGGATGTCTTCGATAAGGGCGGGTAAACTACCATCAAATCCCTTATTACGCAACTCTTCGTAGCGTCTGCGGCCTCGTTCTTCGGCACTTGCCGTTAGGAATACTTTGACTGGAGCATCGGTAAATACCACAGTTCCCATGTCTCGACCGTCGGCAATAAGGCCAGGAGCTTGTCGAAAGTCTCGCTGACGTTGCAAAAGTGCTTCTCTGACCGCTGGCAATGCAGCAACTTGCGAGGCCAAACTTCCGACTTCTTCGGTACGAATAGTGAGCGTTACATCGTCGCCTTCTAGAGTAACTCGCACGCCATCGGGTGTTGGCATGAATTCAACATCCAAACCAGCAGCAACGACAGCGACCGCTGTTTCATCACTCAAATCAAGGCCATGACGCTGGGCCGCCAAACCAGTAATGCGATACAGCGCGCCACTGTCGAGTAATAACCAACCGAGATCGGCGGCCAAGCGAGAACACAATGTGCCCTTGCCTGCTCCAGAAGGACCATCAATCGCAATTACTGTGGCGGCATTTTGGGACATTATTGAGCCTCCTCACCTTCGACTTGTAACGATAAACCCGCTTGCGTCGCTAACTCTACAAATCCTGGGAAAGAAGTGGCTACGTTAGCGCAATCACGAATCACAATAGGCGCACTGCCGCGTAACGAGGCCATGGCGAAACTCATCGCGATGCGATGGTCATGCTGGCTCTCGATTTCGCCTCCAGCAAAATGACCATCCGCTCCAAATCCTTGAATAATGGCACCGTCTTCGGTACCGACGGCGTTCACACCTAAGGTGACCAAACCATCCACCATGGCCTGAATACGGTCACTTTCTTTGACTCGTAATTCTTCTGCACCAGTCAAAACGGTTTCACCTTCGGCGCAGGCAGCGGCGATAAAAATTGCCGGAAACTCATCAATAGCTAACGGTACTTGGTCTTCAGGAATGTGGATTCCTTTCAGTTGAGCACTGCGCACACGAATGTCGGCAACGGGTTCGCCACCCACTTCACGAGCATTCATTACTTCGATATTGGCGCCCATTGCTTGCAGAATATTGATCACGCCAATGCGGGTTGGATTAATACCAACATGCTCTAGCGTAATGTCCGAACCAGGCATAATACTGGCGCCGACCATATAAAATGCCGCGGAAGAGATATCGGCAGGTACGTCAATTTCAGTGGCGATCAGTGTTCCACCAGAACGCAAGGTGACTGTACTGCCCTCAACCGTCACATCGTAGCCAAAGCCACGTAGCATGCGTTCGGTATGATCTCGGGTCGGTGCAGGTTCGGTGACCGAGGTTTCACCTTCGGCATACAATCCAGCTAACAGCACGCAGCTTTTCACTTGCGCACTGGCCATGGGCAGATCGTAGTGAATGCCTTTAAGTTGGCTACCGCCCTTCACCTTAAGAGGAGGACGACCACCGTTTGCCGTTTCTACTATCGCGCCCATTAACGCCAATGGATCAGCAACACGCCCCATCGGGCGTTTGGACAAGGACTCATCGCCTGTCATTTCCACATCGAATGTTTGACCCGCCATTAAACCTGATAACAAGCGCATCGAGGTGCCAGAATTACCGACATAAAGTGCATTCGGTGGCGCTTGCAACCCGTGCAAGCCGACACCATGAATAGTGACGCGACCGCAATGCGGTCCCTCAATTACTACGCCCATATCACGGAATGCCTGCAAGGTCGCGAGGCTGTCTTCGCCCTCTAAAAAGCCAGACACTTCGGTGGTACCTTGCGCCAACGACCCCAGCATAATTGAGCGGTGAGAAATGGATTTGTCGCCAGGTACACGGAAACTGCCCGACAATGGGATTCCAGGATTAGCGATATAAGAAATGGATGCTGTTTTCATAGTCTCTGCAATGCTGTCGGTATAGGCCCTGCGGGCAAGTATGGTAGAAAAGTGATCGCGCGCGTGTTTTGCTCGAGTCAGCACACCAGTAACGGCGGTGATGTCATCTTCTTCGATGGCACGTCGCAGCGCTGAAAGCTGATCGGTGAACAAGTCTAAAGTTTTCACTAATTGCGATTTATTAGCAGCAAAAATATCACGCCACATCACTGGGCTACTCGCCGCTATGCGGGTGAAATCGCGAAAACCACCGGCGGCGTAATTAAATATTTCTTTATTTTCATGACTATGCGCCAAGGTGTCCACCAAGGAATACGCTAAAAGGTGTGGCAAATGACTGGTCGCAGCCAACACCTCATCGTGGTGATCCACTGTCATGTGCTCAATATCCGCACCCACGGCTTGCCAAGTTCGACGCACCAATGCCAATGCGGATTTAGCGGTGTGCGCTTCAGGCGTAATGATGACTTTATGACAGACAAACAAGTCACCATTAGCTGCACCAATACCACTGAGTTCCGACCCTGCAATGGGATGACCTAACACAAAGCGATCGAAAGTCGGACCAAATACAGACGCAACATCGGCGGCAACCGAGCCTTTTACCGATCCCACATCAGTCAGTACCGAATGTGCGGCAACATAAGGAGCGATTTTTTCTAGCACGTCACGAACGGCCAAAATAGGCACGGAAATGATGATCAAATCGGCATCGCAAACGACTTTCGCTAAATCGTCGCTGTACTCATCAATGATGCCGAGTTTTTTTGCTTGCTGCATTGAATCCAGATTACGGTCGTAACCACAGACATAATCGACACAGCCGCGCTCGCGTAAACCACGTACCCAAGACCCACCAATCAACCCCAAACCAATAATGGCTAGACTGGGAATAACGATCTGCTCGCTCAAGCCTTGCCTGCCTGAACACTGTCTTCGCTAGAAGCGACACCGGATAAAATTTCAGTTAATGCAGCGATAAACACTTGGTTTTCTTTCGATGTACCAATAGAAACACGCAAATGATTTGGCATTTCATAATTTGCCACTGGTCGAATAATCACGCCTCGTTGCAACAAGCCTTGATAAACATCCATCGAATTCACGCCAGTTGGCACTTCGAAGCAGATAAAATTTCCCACCGAAGGAACATAAGATAATCCCAGCTGCTGAAATTGCTCAATAAAATACGCCATGCCAGCGTCATTGATAGCGATACTTTCTTTGACGTACTCATGATCTTGCAAGGTTGCCGTGGCTGCCGCCAAGGCAAATGAATCAACGTTAAACGGAGGACGTACGCGGTTCATAATATCGGCTAATTCTGGGCTAGAAACACCATAACCGACACGAAGAGCTGCCAATCCGTAGGCCTTGGAGAAGGTACGCGTGACCACTAAATTCGAATATTCATCTAATAACTCAATGCCATTGGGGTAATCTGCTTCGTGTACGTATTCAAAATACGCTTCATCCAACAATACAAGGACATTTTTGGGTACAGCATTTAAAAACGTCACCAGTTCATCACTGGTATTCCAAGTACCCGTTGGGTTATTTGGATTGGTGACAAAAACGATGCGGGTTTTATCAGTAATGGCCGCAGCCATCGCTACTAAATCATGTCCGTAATTCTTCGCTGGGACTGCGATGCAGTTGGCACCCACCATTTTTGCAACCAAACCGTAAATCGCGAACGCGTGTTGGGACACGATGACGTCGTCGCCGTCGTTGACAAAAGAACGAACGATAAAATCGAGAATGTCACTGGAACCATTGCCCAAGGTAATTTGTTCGGGACGAAGGTTAAGCTGTTTGCAGAGTTCGCTTTTAAGCGCAAAACCTGCCCCATCTGGATAGCGAGTCAGATCCGCCAACTCACTTTGAATAGCTGCTAACGCTTTCGGGCCTGGACCCATTGGATTTTCATTGCTGGCGAGTTTTACAATGTCGGCTTCGTTTAAGCCGAACTCACGCGCCAATTCATCAATTGGTTTTCCAGGCTGGTAAGGACGTAATAAGCGGACGCCTTCAACGGCCAATTCGGTAAAATTTACTGCCATGATGACCCTCTAAACTTAAAAACAAACAACCAATGAAAAAAAACAACCAGAGAAACAAGTCAAGGATCAACCGAAATCCAAGCACAATCCCAAAAGAGTCAAAGCACCGCTTTAGGATAAGAGCCGAGCCATTTAAAGTCGACCGCAACATCACGCAATTGCTTTAATA
>JARGOI010000282.1 GCA_029212275.1 Thalassolituus sp. | reverse complement strand
GTTGGAGTTATTCGACAGAGATGTGCGATCTATTATTGCCAGTGGCAAAGAGGTGATCGTTAAAGAGAAGGTGACTGATATCACTACCGGTGAAATTCGCTTTTATCGTTCGCTAAAAAAACCTATTTCTTTGCCTGTAAATTCTGAACCTGCCTTGTTGATAATTGCACACGATGTAACGGATTTAAATAAACGACTACTGGATATGGAAGAACGCGAGCGGCGATACGATTATGCAATGAATGCGGCAGGCGAAGGTATTTGGGATTGGGATATAGTTAAGGGGCTGGTAACTCACAATCAAACTTGGTGTGACATTTTAGGATATAACGATGCTCTGGTGCATCCGTTAGAATTTTTTGCTGATTTAATTCATCCAGATGATGAGTTCGGTATGCAAGAAAGAATAAATAAAGCACTTTCTGGTGAAGCCGATTATGAAAGTGAACATCGAATTCGTCGCATAAATGGCAGTTATATATGGGTACTAGACCGTGGTCGAGTTGTTGAATTTGACGAGAACCACGTCCCCTTGCGCATGGTCGGTAGTTTTTCTGACGCCACCATTCGTCGCGAAGCGGAAGAGAAGCTTCAGATTGCCCGTGATAATTTGGAAAAGACCAATGCCCTGTTGGAAGACTTGGTGGATGAGCGCACCTCAGAATTGGTGACATTAAATCTTGAATTAGAACAGATGCTGCGAAAAGACCCGTTAACCGGTTTGGCGAATCGGTTGGCGGCGGATGATTTTTTATATAAGAAATTCGAACAGCTTCAACAAGGCGGCGTGTCGTTTGCGCTGATGCTAATTGATGTGGATCATTTTAAACAAGTTAATGACACTTATGGCCACCCGGTTGGCGACCACGCGTTACGTCATCTCGCTAAAGAAATGAATGACACGCTCGATGAGCATGATTTTCTTGCACGTTTTGGTGGAGAAGAATTTTTAATGGTGCATACCACCGATAATCAAGACGTGGCGATGGCATGGGCCGAACGCTTATGTCAGCGAATTGCTGCTTCAGTTATTCCTCATCACGAGTCGATAAAATTAACTATCAGTATTGGACTGCTGTTTATCGATGATAAGGATTTACCGATTAATGAAGCGTTTCGGATTGCGGATGTGTGCTTGTATCAAGCCAAGCATGATGGTCGCAATTGTGTTCGAACCTGTATTCGAACAACGCCGCCTAATATTTGAATCGGCGTTATTCGATAACTTGTTAAACCGCTTTGTAATTTTCGTGGTTTGCTTTCCAGCCTTCTAACAACTCACGGTTATCGTTTTCCCAAGGATGAAAATCGCGACGATAATAGTCTTTGTATTCCTGCCAGATGGCTGGCAACAATCCCGGGGCTTTCCAGTAAAAATTGAATCCAGATTTCCAAGTCGACCATTTAAATAACTGTTTATCTTTCCATAGAAAATAAGCATGAACGGTACTAAGACGGAACATAAAGGTCATGGTAATGGTCGCCATGTGCAACACTCGTCGCAAGTAAGAACCACCAGTTTGCTCGTACACATCAAAGCACACGGCTTTGTGTTCGGTTTCTTCAACAGCGTGCCATTTCCACATTTCCAAAATGCGTGGATCCATATCTCTGGTAAGCTCATGATTAGTCAACATTTGATGCGCGAGCATGGCAGTGAAATGTTCTACCGCACAGGTAATGGCTAAACGATCTTTGGCTGGGACGTATTTTTTAACCATTAAACGCACTGCACGCTCTTGTGCTTCTACTTTAGTTGCCGGATAGCCGAGCGTATCTAGGTACTCACTGAGCATATGATGCTCGTGCCCATGAATGGCTTCTTGCTTAATAAAGTGTTTAACCTGCTGCTTTAATTTTGCGTCTGTTACCAAGTGTTCGTTGTCACGAACGGCATCAATAAACAAACGCTCGCCTTCAAGAAATAAGCAAGACAACGCATTCATTAAGGTCGTTTTAAATGCGTCGTTACCAAACCAATAGCGTGGTAAGTCTTCGAATTTAAAATCAAAATCCATTTTTCTACCTTGGATTTCAACCTCTGAACTAATTTCGCGGGGCGTTGGTTTATTCATTGTCATAAATTACACCGTTTTGAAGTTGTTGTGAGCAGATAGCCATGTATCAAGCAGTTCACGATTATCATGATCCCATGGGTGAAAGTCGCGACGATAATAATCTTTGTAATCGCTCCAGACACTTGGCAGGAGTCCGGGTTTTTTCCAAAAGAAATTAAATCCCGATTTCCACGTCGATGGTTTAAATAGCATGCCGTCTTTCCATAAAAAGATGGCTTGAACCGAGAGAGTGCGCAACAAGAACATCCATGTCACATTAAACATGGCGAATACACGCAACCAATAACTGCCACCTGTTTGCTCGTAAACATCAAAGCACACAGCTTTGTGTTCGGTTTCTTCAATGGCATGCCACACCCACATCTCTTTAAAACGTGGATCCATTCCTGCCGTTGCTTCTGGATTGGTGAGCACTTGGTGCGCAAGAATGGCAGTAAAGTGTTCTATCGCACAGGTAATGGCCAAGCGACGACGTGCAGGTATCCACTTTTTTATAAGCTTTTTTTCTTTGCGTTCAAATGCTTCGATCTTGGTGGCTGGATACCCCAGCGTATCTAAATATTTGCTATATAAATGGTGTTCATGGCCATGGATAGCTTCCTGCTTAACAAAGCTTTTCACTTGATCTTGCAGTTTTTTATCGGTGACTAAATGCTGATGATCGCGCACCGCATCAATAAACATGCGCTCACCTTCCAAGAATAGGCAAGAAAGAGCATTCATAAAATGCGATTTAAATGCATCGTTATCATTCCAGTAACGCGGCAAATCTTTGAAGTCGAAGCCAAAATCCATTTTACGGCCAGGAAATTCAATCTCTTTGCTTATGTCTCTAGCAGACTGAGTCATGAATCCACCTTATATAAAATATTAAACATCAGTCACATACTTTAGACCGAGATAGACAACTTCGTCAGGTTCTAAAAAGACAATGAATTGTACAAATATTTAATGGTTAAGCTTTACAACCACCTACTATTGTATAAGATGTGTATAGGTTTTCGTCTGTGAGTAACTTGTGAGTTTCTTAGGTATTATCAGTCATTAGCATGGGGATAAAGTTCAGAACAAGGATTTTTGCATATAGTTATCCACAATTAAGCACAGCTTTATGCACAGCTAGATTAAATGGTTTTTAGGTGCTGGGCAGATGTATCCACAATGACAAAAACAGGTTATCCCATGTAATGAAGTCTAGTGTGGATTAAATTTTGTACAAATTTCAATCACTGACTATGAGCCGTGCTATTGAAACTGCTATAATTCGTGCCCGTTTTAACAAGCTAAAACGTTAAATATTCTGCGTTGCGTTCGATGGAAACCTTCTGGATGGACCGTAATGCAAGAAAGTAATAACTGAGGTGGTGTTGTGGATTATCCCGTTCGATATGATGTAATTGTGATCGGTGGCGGTCACGCTGGTACCGAGGCGGCGTTGGCTGCGGCTCGCACTGGCTGCAAAACGTTGTTGTTAACGCACAATACCGACACTGTGGGCGTGATGTCCTGCAACCCCGCCATTGGTGGGATCGGCAAAAGCCACCTCGTTAAAGAAATCGATGCCCTTGGCGGTGCGATGGCAACGGCGACAGATTTGGCGGGCATTCAGTTTCGCATGCTTAACAGCCGCAAAGGCCCTGCGGTGCGTGCCACTCGTGCCCAAGCCGACCGTGCTTTGTATCGCTCTGCGATTCGTAATATTGTCGAAAACCAGCCTAACCTTGATATTTTCCAAGCCGCTTGCGACGACCTGATCGTACAAGGCGATGGCGTGGGCAGCACCGTGTGCGGTGTGGTGACCAATACCAATATGCGCATCCATGCGACCAGCGTGGTGTTAACCGCTGGTACGTTCCTTGGTGGACTTATCCACATTGGTATGGAAAACCACAGCGGTGGCCGTGCGGGAGATCCGCCATCCAATGCGTTATCCAAGCGCTTGCGCGAAATGCCCTTTAACGTTGGCCGCTTAAAAACCGGCACGCCTGCGCGCATTGACCGTCGCAGCGTTGATTTCTCGGTGATGCAAGAACAAGCCGGTGATACGCCGCTGCCCGTGATGTCGTTTATGGG
>JARGOI010000281.1 GCA_029212275.1 Thalassolituus sp. | reverse complement strand
GCTACCTCGATTTCGAGCGCGGCTTGGTGGGTGAAACCTGGTGGGCATCAGCCATTTTAGAAGGCGCGATGGACGAACAAGGCATGGTATGCGACTTCGGTACGGTGAAGAAAGTTCTGAGAACTTGGCTAGATAATGAGCTGGATCATCGTTTACTGGTGCCCCGCTTTGCTCCGGGTATTACTATTCAAGAGAACCAAGACAGTATTTACCTATTTTGGTCAACGGCCGTCGGCAATATCGAAATGACGGCACCGACGCAGGCAGTTACCTTGATTGACAGTGCTTATATTGACAGCGATAGCGTTGCGCAATGGAGCATTCAGCAGTTACATCACCATTTCCCTGACACGATCGATCAGCTAACGCTCGATTTTATTGCAGAGAATATAAAAGGTGAGTTTTATCACTACAGCCATGGCCTAAAAAAACACAACGGTAATTGCCAGCGCATCGCTCACGGACACCGTTCGCGAATACAGATATGGCTTAATGGTGATCGTAGTGAAGATGAAGAGAGTTACTGGGCAAACCTTTGGCAGGACATTTACATAGGCAGTCGTGAAGATTTAACCAACCAAAATGACCACAGCATGACGTTTAAGTACCGTGCTCAGCAAGGTGATTTCACCCTCAGTGTGCCAACAAAAAAATGCTACATGATGGAAACAGACACCACCGTGGAATTCATCGCGAGTCACTTAGCCAGTGCCATCAAGAACCGATATCCTGATGCATCGGTCACCGTGCGCGCTTTTGAAGGGGTTAACAAAGGGGCTATGGCTTCTATTTAAATGGTCTCTCAGGGAGTGTCCTTTACTTGAATATCAATCCAAGTAGGATTCTGATGACTGGTTAGTTAATGGAGTTGGTTTCTGAGGATTCTTCCATGCGCTGGCGCACACGATACTGGCCATAAAAAAACAGCACCAGAGCAATGGGTAATGCCACCCACATCCATTTATGTATGGTGTCGCCGTATTGTTGTCCTAAAAAGTAGGTCGCATAAAACAAACCCGCGGCCCATATAATAATAGAAATAAGATTCGCAATACTAAACGGTAACAAAGGTACTTTGGCCACACCGCAAGCAATATACCCAAAGGTTCTTAAGCCTGGCATGCAACGAATGAGCATGAGTTGATGCCAAGGAGATTGTTGCAAAGGAACGATTTGACGCTGAATTAATGGATGTTCGAGTTTTTTACTCAGCCAAGGCCAAACCAACGCCAAGCGGCCAAAAAAGTACAACGCCGTATCGCCAATCACCATACCAATACATACTGCTAAAAACGCAGTTTCAGGTGCCATTTTGCCCGAAGATGCCAGCAATGCAGCGCCGATAATCGCTAAATCTTCCAACATGAAGGTCGAAACAATCACAATCAACACTAACCAAGCAGGATTGTCCGAAAACAGTAACAAAGTATCTAGCATAGGGAATGGATCTCACAAAACATGCGTCATTTTATCAAACCAACGCGTTTTCCCCAAATTTATGATGCATGATCATGATATTTGCCGCTCAAATGCTGAGATCGAAACATTTTTACGATACAATCCGCGCCACAAACTTATCCAAATTCCCAGCCCGTCGAGAGAACTCATGGAACTGTCTGCATTAACTGCAATCTCCCCACTAGATGGCCGCTACGGCAGCAAAACAATCCCGCTGCGTGCCATTTTTTCTGAATTCGGCCTAATCAAAGCACGCGTCATCGTCGAAATTCGCTGGTTGCAACGTCTTTCTAAGCACGAAGCCATTGCCGAAGTCTCTGCATTTTCGGACGCAGCAAATGCCACGCTGAATACAATCATTGATCACTTCAGCGAAGCAGACGCTCAGCGCATCAAAGATATCGAAGCCACCACTAACCATGATGTTAAAGCGGTTGAATACTTCATCAAAGAAAAGTTTGCTGGTAACGCTGAACTGATGGCCGTGAACGAATTCGTTCACTTTGCTTGTACCTCAGAAGACATCAATAACCTAGCGCATGGTCTGATGCTGAGCGCGGGCAGAGACGAGGTGATCGTGCCAATGATGAAAGACGTCGCCAATGCAATTCGCGCTCTTGCCCACGAACATGCTGGCGTTCCAATGTTGTCTCGTACCCACGGTCAAACTGCATCGCCGTCGACGCTAGGTAAGGAAATGGCCAATGTCGTGGCCCGCTTAGACCGCCAAATACGTCAAGTAGAAGCGGTTGAAATATTGGGCAAAATCAATGGTGCTGTGGGTAACTATAACGCCCACTATTCTGCCTATGCAGATATTGATTGGGCCGCCAACGCCGAGCAATTTGTCACCTCATTAGGTTTGGTATTTAATCCCTACACGACGCAAATTGAACCGCACGATTACATCGCTGAATTGTTTGATGCCTTAGCACGTTTCAACACCATCCTGATCGATTTCGATCGCGATGTGTGGGGCTATATTTCGATGGGATTCTTCAAACAACGCACCATCGCTGGCGAAGTGGGTTCCTCGACGATGCCACACAAAGTAAATCCGATTGACTTCGAAAATTCCGAAGGAAATCTGGGCATGGCGAATGCCATCTTCCAGCACATGGCAGCAAAATTACCGATTTCACGCTGGCAGCGTGACCTGACCGACTCCACCGTTCTGCGTAACATGGGTGTAGGTATGGGCTACAGCCTGATTGCTTATCAAGCCACACTGAAAGGGGTAAGCAAGTTACAACTTAACGAAGCACGTATTGCGCAAGATCTCGATAATGCTTGGGAAGTGTTAGCAGAACCCATTCAAACGGTAATGCGCCGTTATGGCATCGAAAAACCGTATGAGAAATTGAAAGAATTTACCCGCGGTAAAGCCATTACTAAAGACGCAGTCGGTGAATTTATTGCGTCGTTAGAACTACCACAGCAAGCGAAAGACGAATTGAATGCAATGACGCCAGCAACTTACATTGGCAATGCAATTGCACAAGCTAAGGCTATTTAAAGTAGTAGAAAAACTGTTGAAATCTCCGACTTTGTAAGCACGAGAACAAGACAAATGGAGCCTCCTGCGGGAGGCTTTTTTGTATCCTAGCACTCTACCCGCCACCTTCTGAGACTGCTTGTATGTCAACTCATGACTCAGCAACACCACACACACCTATTTCTGTTCTTGGCCAGCTATCGATTGACGAATTTTTGCGTGATTATTGGCAAAAAAAACCGCTGCTTATTCGTAATGCTTGGCCAAACTTTATTCCACTTCTGCCTGCAGATGAATTGGCTGGCCTCAGCCTTGAAGACGATATCGAAACCCGATTAGTTGTTGAGAATGGAGAATCCGGATCTTGGCAGGTAAAAAAAGGCCCATTTACAGAAAGCGATTATCAGGCCCTGCCCAAGGATAAGTGGACATTATTAGTGCAAGGGGTCGATCAGTGGCTGCCGCAAGCTGCCGCACTGCTCGATCATTTTCGCTTTATTCCTTCTTGGCGCCTTGACGACCTGATGATCAGTTATGCGGTCGATGGCGGCAGCGTAGGACCACATTACGATCAATACGATGTTTTCTTACTGCAAGCAGAAGGACAGCGCGAATGGCGAATTGGCCAGTCATGTAATAACAATAGCCCATTATTAAGCGGCACCGATTTGCGTATTTTGGCAAACTTTAATGAAACCGAAAGCTGGGTACTTAACCCTGGGGATATGCTCTATTTGCCGCCACTTTGGGCTCATTATGGACGCTCCATCGGCGAGTGCATGACCTATTCCATCGGCTTTCGTGCGCCCTCCTCTGGTCAGCTTTTAGAACGCACGGTGGATGCCATACTGCCGAAAATAACTGAAGATAGTCGCTATCACGATGAGGACTTAACCGCCTTAGAAGCAGGTGCTGAAATTTCAGCCAAGGCCATCGCACGACTCAGAAAATTAATCATTGAGCAACTCAATGATGATCAAACACTGGCACAGGTGTTAGGGCAATTGCTCACTGAAGCCAAATACCCTGAATATGCTCCACCTGCTCCCGAGCTAAATAACAATAATATTGAGCCTCTTGCGGCCAGCATGCAGGGCATAGATACGCTTACACGCAGCCTGCAGAGCCGCTTTGCATGGCATCAACAAGAAGACGACATTGTCTTTTTTACCCAAGGAGAAGCCTTTCACTTATCGAAAAGCGA
>JARGOI010000280.1:1978-4181 GCA_029212275.1 Thalassolituus sp. | reverse complement strand
ACTATGTCAGAAGATTTCAAACAAGCGGCTCTGGATTATCATGAATTTCCAAAGCCAGGCAAAATAAGCATCGAACTGACCACCCCTGCGCAAACATCACGCGACTTATCATTAGCCTATAGTCCAGGCGTTGCAGAGCCAGTTAAAGAAATCGCAGCCGATCCAGAAAATGCTTACCGCTACACCGCAAAAGGCAATCTAGTTGCCGTTATCACTGACGGTACGGCCATTCTAGGCCTTGGTAACTTAGGTCCATTAGCGTCCAAGCCAGTCATGGAAGGTAAATGCCTGTTATTCAAACGTTTTGCTGGAGTTGACTCAATTGATATCGAAGTGGAATCTGAAAGCCCACAGGCCTTCATTGATACCGTTCGTCGAATTGCCAACACCTTTGGCGGCATCAACCTAGAAGACATCAAAGCACCTGAGTGTTTTGAGATCGAACGTACCTTGATTGAGCAGTGTGATATCCCTGTTTTCCACGACGATCAACATGGCACGGCCATTGTAACGGTTGCTGGTGCGTTGAATGCCCTAGAAATTGTTGGTAAGAAAATCGAAGATGCGAAAATGTGTGTTCTCGGTGCTGGCGCTGCGGCAATCTCTTGCTCCAAGTTGATGATTTTGGCCGGTATGAAACCAGAGAACATCTTTATGTGTGACCGTAATGGCGTAATCCATTCTGGTCGTACTGATCTCAACCAATACAAAGCAGGCTTTGCCGTAGAAACTGACAAGCGCACCGTTGATGATGCATTAAACGGCGCCGACATTTTCTTAGGTTTATCTGGTCCAAACATGGTCACTGGCGAACAAATCAGTGCCATGGCAAAAGATCCCATCATCTTTGCTTGTGCCAACCCAGTACCTGAAATCATGCCTGAAATCGTTAAAGAGTTTCGTCCAGATGCCATCATGGCAACCGGTCGTTCTGACTTCCCGAACCAAGTTAACAACGTACTGGGCTTCCCATTCATCTTCCGTGGTGCCTTAGACGTTCGTTCTAAACGTATTAACGAAGAAATGAAGTTAGCAGCGGCTAAAGCGTTAGCAAATCTTGCGAAAGAACCTGTTACTCAGGATGTTTTGGATGCTTACGGTTTAGAATCGTTGGAATTCGGTCGTGAGTACATTATCCCGAAAGCGGTCGATATTCGCTTGTTGGGTGTTGTCTCTTCTGCGGTTGCACAAGCCGCCGTCGATACCGGTGTCGCGTCTAAGCCTTATCCTGCGAACTACCCGCTAAAGACCCTAGACGATTTGTAAAAACGATTTACAAGCAACCTAGAATGTAAAAAGGCCGCAATCGCGGCCTTTTTATTATCTGCTTTTTCATACTTCCTACCTCCTAACAATACAAAGCAAGTGCACAAACGGCTTGTTTACCCTGAATACTGCGAAGCCGCCTGCAAACAGGTATACTCGCCGCCACTATTTTGTTTACAAATCTTATTGTTAAAGAGGGCCATCATGTCTGATCAATCAACCAATGCCTCATGGGGCGGTCGCTTTTCGGAAGCCACCGACGAATTTGTCGCTCGCTACACCGCCTCCGTTGAATTCGATCGTCGCATGTATCGCCAAGATATTCAGGGTTCTATTGCTCATGCGACCATGCTGTGTCGCGTGGGTGTGCTCAGTGAAAATGAGCGCGATGACATTATAAATGGCCTCAATGAGATTCAAACTGATATTGAAAATGGCAAATTTGAATGGTCAATTGCCCTAGAAGATGTGCATATGAACATCGAAGCTGCACTGACCAAAAAAATCGGCATTACCGGTAAGAAACTCCATACTGGTCGCTCTCGTAACGACCAAGTGGCCACCGATATCCGTCTGTATTTGCGTGATGAAATTGATCATATCAGTGCTGAACTTACTCGTTTACAACAAGGCTTAATTGACTTAGCCGAACGCGAATCCGACACCATTATGCCCGGCTTCACCCATTTGCAAACGGCTCAGCCAGTGACGTTTGGGCATCATTTACTCGCTTGGAATGCCATGCTAGAACGTGATTACGCTCGCCTGCAAGATTGTCGTAAACGCATGAATCAATTGCCGTTAGGCGCCGCTGCATTGGCAGGAACTACCTATCCCATTGATCGCCACTTCACGGCAGAATTGCTGGGCTTTGATGCGCCAACAGAAAACAGCTTGGATTCGGTTTCTGACCGCGACTTCGCCATTGAATTTACCA
>JARGOI010000280.1:0-1878 GCA_029212275.1 Thalassolituus sp. | reverse complement strand
ACAGAAAACAGCTTGGATTCGGTTTCTGACCGCGACTTCGCCATTGAATTTACCAGTGTCGGTGCGCTGATCATGATGCACATGTCGCGCTTTTCAGAAGAGCTTGTGCTGTGGGCCTCGGCGCAATTTCGCTTTGTCGATTTACCCGACCGTTTCTGCACTGGTTCGTCGATCATGCCGCAGAAAAAGAATCCTGATGTGCCCGAACTTGTTCGTGGCAAAACTGGCCGTGTTTATGGTCACCTTGTCAGTTTGTTAACACTGATGAAATCCCAACCACTGGCCTACAACAAAGACAATCAAGAAGACAAAGAACCCATCTTTGACGTCGTTGATACATTACGTGATAGCTTGCGCGCCTTTGCCGACATGGCACCACACCTGATAGCACGTAAAGACGATATGCGTGAAGCGGCTATGCGGGGGTTTTCTACTGCTACCGACTTGGCGGACTATGTGGTTCTCAAAGGCATTCCGTTTCGCGATGCGCATGAGATTGTTGGTAAAGCGGTCGCTTATGGACTGAAAACAGGTAAAGATTTAAGTGAAATGACCTTAGAAGAATTGCAGCAATTCTCGAACGACATTACTGCGGATGTCTTTGACGTATTGTCACTAGAAGGTTCTGTTGCCGCACGAGATCACATTGGTGGCACCGCTCCGAAGCAAGTACGCGCGGCGGCAAAAAGGGCAAGAGATACTTTAGCATTACGTTAAATGACATTGTCATTTTTCTGAAAGCATCCTTAGGATAGAATGCAGCGGGCTTTTGAGCCCGCTTTTTAATTTATATGATAAGGAAATTTCTTAATGAAACTGCTATACCCCGTTGTCACCGCTCTTACTCTAAGCACTCTTTCGTTCGCTACGCTTGCCAAAGATTTACCCACAGGCACTTGGGAAGTGGCCGGTGGCAGTAATTTGCAATTTCTGTCAGCTCAGACTGAAATTGATGGTAATTCAGGCGAAACAGAATTCGATCAAAGCACGTTTAGTATAGAAGCTACTGCTCGATACTACTTCCAAAACAATCTAGCTTTTCAGCTTGGTTATGAATATTCCAATGAAACCACAGAATATGAAGATAATAGTGAAGAAGAAACATCATCTTTCGCTTTGAAGCCAGGCATAGCCTATAACCACTCACTGAATGAAGATGCGGCCATTCTATTTTACGCCAACTTGTTTCTGGGTCGATTGGAGTATGACGAAACCTTCGGAGACTCTGTTGAAGGAGATTTGAGTGGTTTTGGGTTTGGCGCTGAATATCGACAATTTGTTCGTGACAACATCAGTCTTAATATCGGGGCGTCTTATTTTGATACCGAGACTGAGTTTGACGATGACAATGACACAACACTCTCAATTTCAGGCACGCAAATAGCGGTTGGTGCCTCGTTGTACTTGTTTTAAACAACAAAGCCCGCATTTGCGGGCTTTTCCTTCTGTACATTTGATTCTTCTGCATATTAGAGCTTAAGAGCTATCCTAAATACGCGCTACGTCCACGGACACATCCATCAATGGCGCCTTACCACCACCAAAAATGACGCCTTTTAGAGGTGTGACATCATAAAAGTCACGGCCCCACGCCGTGATTATATGTTGCTCACCCGCCATACAATTATTGGTAGGATCAAATTCAAACCAGCCTTCACCGGGCGAATAGACCGAAATCCATGCATGTGTGGCGTCGGCACCGACCAGCTTTTCTTGTCCCGGCGGTGGAATAGTTTCTAGGTAACCGGATACGTACTTGGCGGCATAACCGAGCGCGCGCAAACAACCAATTTGCACATGAGCAAAATCTTGGCAAACGCCTTTCTTATTCGCCATCACTTCGGCAATCGGTGTCGCAATGGTGGTCGCCAACGGCGA
>JARGOI010000279.1 GCA_029212275.1 Thalassolituus sp. | reverse complement strand
GTATCCGAGGTTAAATAACCAACATCTTCCAGCCCCGGTAACTCAGGAATAAACGGACGCGCGCCGGTCGCAATAATAATACTGCGCGTGGTTAACGTCTGCTTAGTGCCATCCTCTTGTGTTATCTCGACACGCCAAGGATCAATGATGTTGGCGTAGCCTTGCACAACGTCTACCCCTAACTTGGTGTAACGCTCTACGCTGTCGTGCGGCTCAATGTCTTTAATAATCGACTGCACCCGTTGCATGACCCGCTTAAATGAAAACTCCGGTTGGCTAGCGCTCAGTCCGTATTGATCCGCGTGCTGTATTTGGTGGGCAATTTTTGCACTTTTAATCAGTGCTTTGCTGGGCACGCAGCCATAATTCAAACAGTCGCCACCCATTTTATTGGTTTCTACCAAGGTGACTTTGGCTTTTACCACAGCGGCAATATACGCCGACACCAAACCAGCCGAGCCAGCGCCAATGACAATTAAATTGCGATCATAGGTGCTTGGTTTTTGATAACCGGCGTAGCGTTTGCGACGTTTAACGATGCCAACAATCGAACGACCAATCCAAGGTAATAAACCGAGCAAGACAAACGATAGAATTAAGGATGGAGAAGCAATGCCCGATACGCTTTCTAGCTGCGCTAATTGTGTACCGGCATTTACGTAAACCGCGGTGCCTGCCAACATACCCAGCTGACTGACCCAGAAAAATTTTATGGCGGCCATATTGGTTAAGCCCATGGCCAAATTAATCACAAAGAAGGGAAATACGGGCACAAGACGCAGCGTGAATAAATAGAAGGCACCATCGCGCTCTAAACCTTCATCAATGGATTTCAAACGCTCGCTGAATTTATTGCGCACACTGTCTCGTAATAAATAACGCGCAACCAACATGGCCAACGTCGCGCCCATGGTCGAAGCAAATGACACCAATACAAGCCCCATTAACAAACCAAATATCGCGCCACCTGCGAGCGTCATGATAACGGCTCCGGGGATTGACAGCGCGGTGACCACTACATAAATTCCGACAAAAATAAGCGCTGCCAATATTGGTTGCTCAGCTCGCCATTGCTGCAATTGCCCCAAGCTGTCTTGCAACATACCAAGACTTAAAAAGCGACCCAGATCAAAGACAAAATAGGCCGTAATCGCAGCAACAATAATTGCCAGTAACGCTAGTTTAGATTTCATGCAGACGCCTTTTGTGATGCTGCGTCAGATTCGAGCGCACCACCGCAACTGCTGCCTTGCCCCGCGGTGCAGCCATAACAATGTTCGGCTACGCGTATTTCTTCGCCATTGAGACTGTCCGTTAATAAATCACGCAGGTGGGGCTTGTCGGCGCTAACCGCTTGGCGTGGCAAAGGTAAACCAAGTTGCTGATTAAAATCACAATCGTATAAATAGCCTTGCCAATCGACACTGACCACAGTGCGACACATCACGCCCTGTAAATTAGCGGCAGCGTAGTTGTGCTTTAATAAATGCAGATAATCGTCGAACTGACCTTTAGAAATAAGCATCGAACCAAAACGCTGAATTGGCATATTGGTAATGGTGAACAAGCGGGTAAATTCGATACCAAACAAACTGCTTAATTCGCGCTTATAATCGGCCTCAAGACTGACTTGTGGCGGTGGTAATACCGGACCTTGTGGGTTGTAAACAAGGCTTAATTCAAGACCAGAACCTTCCTTGCCGTAACCTAATTCATTTAATTTTTGTAACCCTTGAATACTTAAATCAAACACCCCTTTGCCACGCTGTTTATCGACATTCTCAGCAGAGTAGCAAGGTAAAGACGCCACGATCTCGACCTGTTGATCGGCTAAAAACTGGGCCATGTCTTCGTAACCTTCTTCAAACAAGATGGTCAGATTACAACGATCAATCACATGCACATCCAGTGCTCTCGCTTTACGCACCAGCTCTTTAAACGATTGATGCATTTCTGGCGCGCCGCCAGTTAAATCCAAGATTTCAATACGCTGCGTCTTTAACACCTCCAGAATCAACGCAATGTTTTCATCATCCATCATTTCGGTACGGGTTGGTCCGGCGGCGACATGACAATGTACGCAAGACTGATTGCACAGATACCCCAAGTTCACCTGCAAGGTTGTTAGTGAATCGCGACGAATCGCTGGAAAATCTGTGGCTTCGAGCAGTGGCAGGGTGGCGTGCATACAAACTCCTTAAGAATTCTTGAATATGTAAAGTGACATTAATATTGACCGTTATTCTATTAGTTGTCGGAGGGAGAAGAAGAATCTTACAGCTCAGCCAATTTGTATAGATAACCTAACGTTCTAAATCATGGCAAATAAGAGTATTGGAGCTTAATTCGGTTCCATTCGCTTCCATACTGCATCTCAAATGTTGATTTAAACGCTCAGGTGAAGAAACTTTTAACCACAGACATGGCGTTTGATAAAACCACGATCAATGTGATTTTTCCACAGATAAGCCCATCGTCCTTGCGCGCTAAAACGTCCCCAAGACACCACCGCACGACCATCGCCCAGAGCGAGTAGGTACAAAGAATGTTTACGAGGGTGGTATTGTTTAAGGTCGATGGAAGCCATTTCAGACGCTGCAAGCAATGCCAATAAATTGTGGGCCAATACGGGGCCAGCACGTACCGCATGTACACCCGAGCGAGTGACCGACGGGTTTTGGCGCGAGCACACATCACCAACAGCAAAAACACGTTCATGGGACAAGCTGCGATGGGTGTCATCTACGGCAATAAAGTTATTTGCGGACAGCGCTAAACCCGACGACGCAAGCCAAGGCAGTGCACGTGCGCCACTGGCCGCAATCACGGCATCGGCCTGCAATAAAGTGCCATCACTTAGTCGTAATGAATCACCCTCGGCCACAGCGCGAGTATTTATGACGCGAATGCCGACGCGCTGCATATGCTTCATTAGGCGTTTGCGCACGCCGTCGCTGTGATCGGCTAAGATGCCACGCTGCCCAGCAACCAGCACAACTTCGACCGATTTTGGGAGTTGCTTCATCCGTTGCCGAGCCGCACAGGCCAGTTCGACACCAGCAGCGCCACCACCAACAATTGCCAGTCTTTCATTTAGACGAGAAACAATACTTGGCCACTGCCGATAAAATTCCTGCAAAGGCTTTACCGGCATCAAGTTTAAATTCTGCGACTGAAGTTGCTCGATGTCTATATCACTGCCCACGTCCAAAGACAGCCAATCGTATGTTATTTCTTTGCCCTCCTTGATAGTAAGCACTTGCTTATCCGCATCCATGGCAATAATTTGATCAATCACTAGGGTCACGCCAGCCGCTTCGGCGAGCGGGCGTAAATCAATACGACACTCAGTTTCGGTTACATGCCCAACCATCCATGCCGGCAGTAATCCGGAGTAATATTGATATGGCGAAGGTGTAATTAACGTGACCTTGGTGTTGGTTACGGGCGTTTGCGTTAACGCCTTAAGAACCGATAAGTGCGCATGTCCACCACCGGCCAAGATCAGCTGTTGTTTATTACTCACAAGGGTCTCATTCGCTTTGGGGCGCCCGTTAAATTATCTATGATCCTACCTTCGAATCTTGCTGCTAACCATAGAACTTTCCCACATTCACGCCAAGCTTTCGAATTCGGTATACTGCCTTCTGTTGAATATTCGACGGTTAGGTACAAGTGCAATGAAGTTGATCATTCTCGATCGCGATGGCGTGTTAAATGAAGATTCTGACGATTATGTAAAATCGGTTGATGAGTGGCTACCCATTATTGGCAGCGCGCAAGCCGTTGGCCGTTTGTGTGCCGCAGGCTATACGGTAACGGTGGCCACCAATCAAAGTGGTTTAGGGCGTGGTTTTTTTAGCCAAAACGACTTGGATGCTATGCACGCAAAAATGATTCGGTTAGCCAACGCCGAAGGCGGTCAGTTTGCTCACATCGCCTATTGCCCGCATAGCCCAGATGATCACTGCGACTGCCGCAAACCTTTGCCCGGACTGATTGATCAAATTCGACAAGCACTGAATGTATCGTCAGAGGATTTATCCCGAGCCTATATGGTCGGCGATTCAATTCGAGATTTAGAAGCGGGTGTCGCCGCAGGTTGCCAACCGGTGCTAGTGCGCACTGGCAAGGGTCAGCAGAGTGAAGCGAAATTGCCAAGCCACGAACGCTTAGCAACAG
>JARGOI010000278.1 GCA_029212275.1 Thalassolituus sp. | reverse complement strand
CGTAACCCTTCTTGTTTAAGTGCAAGTAATCCAATTCGTATTCTTTTCGAACCTGACCATTTTCATCAGCTAACACTGCTTTTGTATCATAAATAACAACACTTTCATCCTGTAACGTATAGATATACTCATTCACCTCAAGCATCGCTTTAGCGATCTCATCAGACCAGACTATACGACGCTCTATAGGGAGTTCACCTAACGGAAAGATCGTGGTTAATATTACCGATGTTCCTTGAGTCGACGCCTTATCAACTATTTTTTTAATATTACTCTTACAATTATCAATAATTTCTTGCTGTAAATTCGAATACAAGGGAATTGCTTTGAGATCATTAATACATACCTGCACAACTAAAATATCGGCATTAATTGGAGCAATATGTTGATCAAATCGTCCAACGACTTGAGTAGATGTTTGAGTACCAATGCCACGATTCAAAAAAACAAACTGATTTAAGTCTTTAGGATTAGTCCATTGATTGGCTCTTGAATCACCATAAAAAACGACTTTTGATTTTTTCTGGTCAACTTCATTGAGCGGTTTATCTGACGATTTATAAAAAACGACACCGAGAGGATCAAGTCGCACACGATTAAGTTCAAAATAATACTGATTCACATAGCGATACAGAATGAAATTGAGCATGACTGAAGCAGCCAAACCTAAAGCAACAATCAAATAGAAAAAGCGTTTTTTCGTCATATCCTTAAGCTCAAGTTGATAAGTTTATTCGATTAACGTCATATTCATTAACCTGACGATTGATTTGCATTGTCCAACAGTAAAGTACCAGATAGCTTGCTGTTATCTAGTTCTTTCTGATGATATTAATAGAATTTTTTTTGATGCGTAATAGATATATGCAAAAAAGAAGAGTGATGCTTACACTTGAGTCTAAAGACTAAATCCAGAAAGGATTGTTTTAGCTTGAATACTCTTCGCACCACTGTGTTCGCAAGTTATTTCAGGAGATTCCGTCAGCATTAAGCACTCCTTAGAATGCTCAAGTAAAACCTAAACGGCTATTTCTAGCCGTCTTATTAATTTTTTGCTAACAATGATGTTAAGAAATCTAACTGATACTGCAAGTTTTCAGAGAGTATGGGGGCAAAATATGGGTCGAAATGATTGGCATCAATCATTTTGGTTTGTACATATTCTTTATTCTTACCCTCAATATTCGCTCTATTAAAGGGGGCGACAGAATCGCGTGATGCGCCAATCAATAACGTAGGTATTTTAATCTTGGCCAAACGCTTAATCGGGCGATACATGCCAATCGTCAATACTGAACGTGCAGCAATTCGGTTGTCGTATTGAATACCGGCTATCTCAATCCCACGACGCATCGCTTCTGATGCACCATCACGATCCATCGAACCAAATTCTCCTGGCGCTGAAACAACAGGAATGTAGATAGGACGTCGGCCCATAAAACAATCGGCAATACCGTAAGCGCCAAAGCGCAGCAAACTTAACAGCGGAATAGCTTTCACCGCATCTTGACCATCAAGCATCGGAACTTGGGCAATGGCACCTAGCAGTTCGGGGTGTTGAGCTGCGGTATCTACCACATGACCACCACCAAACGATGTTCCCCACAGCACAATCTTCTTCGCGTTGATCACTGCTTGTTGCTTTAAATGGGTCAGTGCCGATTCAACGTTACCGACACGATTTACCGGGTTAATACAGTTGCGCGGCAGGCCTTCACTGTTACCCCAGCCAGGGTAATCAAACGTCATGACCGCGTAGCCTGCGGCGATGAATGCCGCGATAAATGGCCCAGTGAGTGCGCCTTGAACACCGCCCCAGCCATGTACCATCAGGATTGCGGGGACGCCATCAGGCCCTTCACTAGCAACTTCGGGAAGGAAAAGCGACGCTGCGCATTGCACGTCGTCAGAGTAAAAAACTGATTTCACCTCTAATGCCGTACTTTCAGTATTGGTAACCATCGCCTTAAGACCCGTCATCGCTAACTTTCTCATCAAACTACTGGGAGCATTCATACCTGCTATGCGCACATCGATATATCATTCTGCTTGTCTTGAATGCCATTCAAGACGTAATATTAGCCTCACCCTTGTATACTGGTCAAGTATCTTTAAACGAGAACATTTACTCTATGGCCAAGAACAAACGACATGTGGACAAAGAACAAAAGGCTGAAGAAATAGAATTAGCCGCCATGGAGCTGTTCATTGACGTAGGTTTCGACGACAGCTCCATGGCAATGATTGCCAGATCAGCAAACGTCGCTCCAAATACCTTGTATTGGTATTTTAAAAATAAAGATGACTTGCTCATCGCAGTTTTAAACCGACTCGTCAACGCCAGTATGAAGCTATACCCAAGCATGATGACTAAGCCGCTAACTGAACAAACACTGTGGTTACTGCATCAGTTCAAACAAACCAAAGGCTTAATTTCAACCGTACACACCCGTGTCGAGCATTCACCTAGCATTGCGACGTGGCATGATAATTTTCATCGAATGATTGAAATGTTGCTAACTGCACAATTAACGATAAATGGTATTCAAAAAGATAAAATTCCATTTGTCGCCAGTGCGTTAACCTTCGTGGTTGAGGGTCTTCTTTCACATGAGCACACGGAACATGAAGAACAGGAAATGATCAACTGGGTACTGCGTACTCAGTGATGAATTTTAGATGGTACTCAGTGATGAATTCTAGATGAGACTTACTGACATATTTCAGCAAAGCTCGCGCTCGTCACTTTTAATAAGTCATTGGGACTCAATTCTATTTCTAAGCCTCGGCGGCCCGCACTCACATAAATCGTAGGGTAATTATTGGCAGAGACATCAATCACCGTTCGAAGTCTTTTCTTTTGCCCCAACGGGCTGACGCCCCCTAAGACATACCCTGTCGAACGCTCAACATCCGATTTTTCAGCCATCACAGCCTTTTTGGCACCGACCGCCTTGGCAATAAGCTTCATACTTAACTTTGACGAAACGGGGATAATACCTACGACCAACTCTTTGCTCTCAAGAGAGACCACCAAGGTCTTAAACACCCTCTGCGAAATTACACCCAGTTTCTCTGCAGCTTCGAGCCCATAAGACTCACTGGAAGCATCATGCGAATACTCGTGGATCTTATGTAAAATCTTATTCTTGTTTACTGCATTAATTGCTGGGGTCATTTTAATTTTACCTTTAGGGCACAGCTGTTGGTCATTACTCAGTCCATCATTACAACGGTAAAAAGGCTGAATTAAAGCAACCCACTAGCCCTGAATTACAGGCAACATTACCTGTTCCCAAAGTTTCACAAAGCGCTGACGATGCCAACCTATATGCCCAATGCGACGCTCACCAATATCTGAAGGTTTTACCACCACGCGATTTTTTCTAGCCCCAGTATAATAGGCGTGCAGTCGATCAATATTTTTTGGGGAAATCATTTCGTCGTCAGTGAAAAGAATTGAAGTAATCGGTACTTTTACGCTGGCATAACGATCTCGTAACCACGCCCCTTCTACGCCAATTGAAAAGTTGCGATGCAAACACCAGCGTCGCCACTGCATGATCACACCTTTAGGCATATCACACATAATGCCTAGTTTTTTTACCCGGAAAATAGCCCATCAAAGGAACACTTACCGAAACAACAACACACCAAAACAGCCACGCAACACGGCGCGTAGGCCATGGGCTCAACCACCATGTTCCAGTGCCAGCGCCGCCAGTAATAATGCGATCAATTAATGAAAAATCCTCTATCATACATGGTAGATGCCCACCAATACTGTGTCCAATCCAGATGCGCTCTAATCCCGGAAAACTGGCGGCTGCGTAGTTCAGCACGGCTGCGCCATCATGGTTAGCCCAGCTCATTCCATCGCTCTTTAAATTCTTCACATGGTCATCAAGCGATAAACCGATACCACAGTAATCAAACGTGACCACATGATAGCCTTGCGTGGTGAGCCAACTCGCGAAATCGTCATATAAATATTGTGCAATGCCAGTAGCGCTCGCAAGAATACACACAGCTTTTGCGTCTGAGCCAAATTGAGAAGAAACTTCAAAGTGACGCACAGCAACCCTATGACCAACGTCCGTAGATAAAAAAACAATCTCTGGCTTCATGCTTTGCTCACACCTTAATTCGTTTAAAACTTTGTCAGAATAAATTTGAAAAACTTTA
>JARGOI010000277.1 GCA_029212275.1 Thalassolituus sp. | reverse complement strand
GTGCCATTGTCGATAATTTGTACATTGGCAGCAAAGTCGATAGCGCCAGTGCGCAGAGCATGTTGCCATAGTTGCTCAAAACATAAGCCGATGCGCGGACTGCGGTAAGGATCGTTTACTCTTTGGGTGAGTAAGGCATTGATTGAAAGTTGCGGTAACGAATTTGAGACATTCAGAGTCCATGCTGTGTCTAGCATAGAGGGGCCATGAATTGCCCAAAGTAAATCACGCTGGAATTTGCTTGTTAGCGCCGCCCAGTACTCGAGGTCCAGCGGTTGACCATTGAGAGTGTACGACTCGTGCAGGCGCAAGGGAGGTGTCTGTATTTTGTTGGCATCAGTGGCTGACAAGCGTTTTTAACTCCTCTGTGATATAACGGCAAACATACGGTGAAATCCCTTAATTCTAGGTGCAGTTAATGCGCTTATTGAGACCCATGAGGTGAGCAATTTTCCAATGGATGATTTTCGTAATATCGGCATGATCGGCCGACTCAACAGCACCAATGTGATTGACTCTATCCGTCGATTGTCGCGCTACCTGATCGATGAAGGGTACCACGTCATTCTCGATGATCGTATTGCTGAAGTGATGCCTGGGCATGGTATGCAAGTGAGTAATACCAATATGCTGGGTGAAATCTGTGATTTGGTCATTGTGGTGGGGGGCGACGGTAGCTTGCTGGGTGCGGCGCGCGCGCTAGCGAAATACAATACGCCGGTGCTGGGGATCAACCGCGGTCGGTTAGGTTTTTTGACCGATATCAGTCCTGATGAAACCATGTGCGATGCGGTACAAGACGTCCTGGATGGGCAGTACATCGAAGAAATGCGCTTTTTATTGGATGCAGAGATCAAACGGGATGGTAATCCTATTGGCTCAGCAGCAGCACTAAATGATGTGGTCTTACATCCGGGGAAGTCCGCCCGAATGATCGCTTTCGATCTCTATATCGAAGGTCAGTTTGTTTATAATTTGCGTGCCGATGGCTTGATTGTATCGACCCCAACGGGCTCAACCGCGTATGCGTTGTCTGGTGGCGGCCCAATTATGCATCCGCGCTTAGATGCCTTAGTGTTGGTGCCCATGTTTCCGCACACGCTTTCCAGTCGTCCGATTGTGGTGGATGGCAAAAGCGAAGTTAAAATTGTGGTCGATGCCAGTCAGGGTTTATACCCAACCATCAGTTGTGATGGACAAACTCACATTCCCTGTGCCCCAGGAGACAGTATCACCATTCGTAAAAAGCCGCATAAGCTCAAGTTGATTCACCCTAAAGGGCATAATTTCTACGAGATATGTCGAACTAAGCTAGGCTGGAGCAGTAACCTCGGGGAATAACTATGAATCAAGGCTATGACTTGATTGGCGACGTTCATGGTTGTGGACTGACGCTGATCGAGCTGCTTAAGCAGATGGGTTATACCCAAAAAAATGGGGTGTATCAGCATCCCAAAAGAAAAGTAGTGTTCATTGGCGATATCATCGATCGTGGTCCTAACATACGTTTAGCCTGTCACATTGTTCGGGATATGGTCGATGCTGGCCATGCCGATATTTGCATGGGCAATCACGAGTACAATATCGTCACCTACTTGACCTCGGCGCCAGCGGGGCTGCGTCAGCCATTTTTGCGTCCGCACACCGCTCGTAATAATTTCATTGTGCAGCAAACATTAGAACAGTTTGTAAACCATCCCCAAGAGTTTAATGAGCTTTTATCGTGGTTTACGCAATTGCCATTATTCCTAGAATACGATCATTTTCGTGCTGTCCATGCCTGTTGGGATAGCGCCATGATTCAGCAGTTTAAAGAGACTTATGGAGGCAATCGATTAAAGCCAGAAATGCTGCCCGAGTCAGTCGATACCGATTCTTTTTTGTATCAGTTTCTGGATCGTATTTTGCGCGGCACATCGCTAAGATTGCCCGATGGTCGTTCAATGACAGCGAAAGACGGCATGGTGCGTCAGTTTTTCCGAACTAAGTTTTGGGAGCACGAACCGCAACGTTACAGCGATGTGTTATTTCAGCCAGATCCTTTGCCAGAAGACCTGCAACACCAACTGTTAAGCGAAAAAGAAAAACAAAAGCTCTTAGACTACGGTGCTGACGAAAAACCTTTATTTATTGGTCATTATTGGATGGCAGGTATACCTAAGCCCATCGTACCTAACATTGCATGCATAGATTACAGTGCGGTTAAATACGGAAGATTGGTTGCCTATCGCATGGACACCGAGCAGCATTTGCATCGTGGCAAATTTACCTGGGTACGAGTAGAAAAAAACGAGCGTTGATGAAACCTATTGCAGTTATTTCCGCCCCACTTAGCACCGACTTATCGCCACTCACTCAGCATTTGTGGGCTAAGCGCATTGTCCATAGAGTTGTTGAAGAAGTGCCGACCGAGACGTCTCCGGGCGAGCAGATACTTCTGATTGCCAACCCTAATGACCTGCCAAAAATTGAAGAATTGTTGCAGCAGTGGCGCGATGGCACCTTAGCGGCGCCGTCAGGTGTGAGCTCTCAAGGCAAGCGTGATCTTATCCAGCGTGCAAGACAAGTACCGTTGACCCTAGGCATTATTCTCGCACTGGCGGCGATATTTTTTTGGCAGCAGGTCAGTAATGATTGGCTCAGCTGGCTGCAGCAAGGTCAAACGCTTTGGCCTGATTTCAGAAACAACTTAGCGACCTATCAAGCGCTGGGGATATGGGGACTTTGGCGTCCCACGATATTGCATTTTAGCGCCGTGCATTTGTTAATGAATTTACTTTGGATATGGATTCTTGCTGGTGCCATTGAACGACAGAAAGAATACGTTGCCTTAGTAAGCCTATTCATTTTGTGCGGTCTTGCCGGCAATCTTTTACAATGGTGGATTGCTGGTCCCGCTTTTGGTGGTGTATCAGGCGTGGTGTACGGATTGACTGCATGGATAGGACTGCGACAGGCACGTTATCATGTGCCTTATGGCGTACCCTCAGCCATATTGGGGATTATGGTCTTTTTTATGGTGTTGACCATTGCCGGCGATAGTCTTGTCCCTGGTATGTCGGGGATCGCCAATGGCGGGCATTTAGGCGGTTTATTGTGCGGATTTTTATTGGCCATTCTTTGGCCTGTTTCTTTTAAAGCTGATTTGTCGAAGTAACGATTGGAGTATGAATGACACTGGACCAACTGATTCAAGCCTTGACTCCTCAAGTCTACGAAAACCTAAAAAATGCAGTCGCCACTGGTCGCTGGCCAGACGGCAGAACTTTGGCTGATGGCCAACGCGAATTGTGTATGGAAGCGATTATTTACTACGAAAACACCCACGATGTTCCTGCTAATCAACGCGTTGGATATATGGAAGGCGGGTGCGCTTCGGACGGTAAAGACGACGATATTCAACCGCTAAATATTCAATAACTATCAATAACGACATCCCAAAAACTTGCTACTTTAATAAAAAACAAAACGGTTAATATATGAACCACGAGTTCACAGGGCATCTGGATAAAATGCGCATACATCCAGGATCGCCGCTCGAGTATTTTGCCATCATCAACGAGCAAGAAATTTCGTTAAATTCATACTTAGGTAACATCATTTCATTAGAGTGGCTGGGTGAGATTCACTGTCGCCATTGCGCTCAAGCCACCAAAAAAAGTTTTAATCAAGGTTATTGTTACAACTGTTTTATTAAACTGGCGGAATGCGATAGCTGCATTATGTCGCCGGAAAAATGCCATTTTCATTTAGGGACTTGCCGCGATCCTGCATGGGGAGCGCGCGTTTGTTTTAACGATCATATCGTTTATTTAGCCAATTCCTCCGGTATGAAAGTTGGTATTACACGTATGAAAAATATGCCTTCGCGCTGGTTGGATCAAGGCGCCAAACAAGCGCTCCCCATCGCTCGTGTGGCCAGTCGTGTGTTGGCGGGGCGCATCGAAGATTGTTTGCGTGGTGATATCGCCGATAAAACCAACTGGCGTGCTTTATTAAAAGAAGAGGCCGTAGAAGTTGACTTAATCGCCGAGCGAGACCGCTTAATGACTTTGTACCAGCAGCCTCTTAATGCGCTTGAATTAGAGTACGGCCCGGGGAGTGTCAGTTGGTTGTTGAGCGAAAGTGTGCGCCAATTTCAATATCCAGTGAACCAATACCCCACAAAAGTCGTCAGTCTTAACTTAGATAAAAC